>JBDTOH010000054.1:0-17448 GCA_039933355.1 Gemmatimonadota bacterium
GCCGGCCATCCCAATCAGTTTGACCGGCCACCGAAAGGAGGTGCCCGCTGCCCACGCCATCACGGCAATCCCGACCAGCGAACCGAGGAGCCCGAGCAGCCCCTTTTGCGGAAGGATGAACGAGGAGAAGAAGGTGCCCGCCGTGATGATAACCATCGAGATCCGGTGGTCGAGCGCCCACGCGATGACCCGCTTGTATCGCTGGGCCATTCCGGCGAACCAGGTGTTGAACCGGTCGAGCTTCCGCGTGATCCACGCCCGCTTCTCGGGTGCGACGTGTGGATCGGGCCAGTAGGCGGACAGCATCGGGTCGAGGGAGAAGGAGACCAGAAGGGAGACCGCGACCGAGCACGCGATGGTAAGCGCGAACGGCTTCATCCACTGCTCGGTCAGTCCGCCCTGAAACGCCACCGGAATGAACACTGCGAGGATGGAGAAGGTCGTCGCCGCGACCGCGAGCCCGATTTCGTCAGTCCCCTCGTGCGCGGCGCGATAGTGGTCTTTGCCCATCTCGACGTGGCGGACGATGTTTTCCCGGACTACGATCGCGTCGTCGATCAGAATACCGATCGCAAGCGACAGCCCGAGCAACGACATCGTGTTGAGCGTGAACCCGAAAGCCCAGACAGCGATGAACGAGGCGAGAACCGATACCGGAAGCGCGAGCCCCGTGATGATTGTCGATCGCCAGGAATTCAAGAAGACGAACACCACGAGGACCGTGAGCAACGCGCCTTCGAGCAGCGCTTTCTCGACCTCCCACACCGATCGAGTGACCCGTTCGCCGGAGTTGCGGATCACGTCGATGGTGGTGCCCTTCGGGAGCTGCTTGATGACGTGGTCGATCCGGGCGATCACCATCTTGGCGACGTCCGTCGTGCTGTACCCCTTGGCCTTCTTGATGTCGATCCCGACCGCTTCCTTCCCGTTGAACAGCGCGAGGGTCCGAGCCTCTTCGAACCCGTCCCGCACGGTCGCGAGCTCGCCTAACCGGATCGGCTGCCCGTTCCGCTCGACCACGATGAGCTGGGCGAACTCGTTCGGCCCGTCGAGCCGGCCCTTGAGCCGAATCGACCGCTCGGCGTCGTCGGTCTCGAGCCGTCCGACGGGCGCCGCCAGATTCTGGAGCGCAAGCGCCTGGACAACCTGGCTCACGCTCACGCCCATTGCCTGAAGCGCCTGCGGGTTGAGCTCGATCGTAAGCTCGCGATCCTGTTTGCCGGCGACGGTAACCTCGGCGACGCCCGCGATCGACCGGAGCTCGCGGGTGATGCTGGGATCGGCGAGCCGCGTCAGCTCGCCCGACGTGAGCCGGGTCGACGAGAGCGCGAGCGAGACGATCGGGCGGTCCGCGTCGTTGAACTTCTTGATGATCGGCTCTTCGAGCTCGACCGGCAGGTCGCTCCGGATTCCGGAGATCGCGTCTCGAATGTCCTGGGTCGCTTCGCCGAGCGGCTTCTCGAACTGGAACTCGACCATGATCTGGCCGAAACCGTCCTCGGCCGATCCCATGACTTTCTTGACCCCTGCGATCGACGAGATTGCCTCCTCGACCGGATCGATCACTTCTTTCTCGACGCCGTCCGGCGAGGCGCCCGGATAGATCAGGCCGACCGTGACGAACGGCGGATTGATGTCTGGGAACTCATCCGTCTTGAGCCGCATCAACGCGAAGATCCCGAAGACGACGAGAGAGGCCATCGCCACGACAGTGATGACCGGACGGCGGATGGCAAAGTCGGATATGACCACGAGATCGCTCCTCGTCTAGTTGCTGGTATTCACGTTGCGTTCGGCGCTCGCCGCGGGCCGGACCTTGGTTCCGGGCGGGATAGCCCGAGCGGACCCGATGATCAGCGTGTCCCCGGTCGCGACGCCTTCGGTGATCTCCACCCGATCGATTGCCAGGTCCTCGATCCCGATGCCGACCTCGATCCGCTCCACCACGCCGGAGTGAAGGCGGGTTACGGTCGGCCGGATCCCGCGCCGGTCAATCGCCGAGGTGGGGACCACGACCGCGGTGCGGGACTCGACCGCCGCGCGGCCCTGCGCGAACAGGCCGGCCACCAGCTTGCCGCTCTCGTTCGGGAGCGCCACGGTGACCCGCACCTGGCGGGTAGCCGGGTCGACGGCGGGATTGATCCGAACGATCTTACCCTCGAAGCGCCGGTCGCCGTACCCGTCGATCGTGAACGGCACCGGGGTCCCGATTGTGACGCTGCCTAACGCCGAGACGGGGACCTGGCCCTCGAGCCGAAGACTGCCCGGGTCGACGACCGTGAACATCGGGTTCCCGACCTGGACCACGTCACCGGTGTGGACCGACCGCTCGCTCACGATACCGGAAAGGGGCGCCACCACCCGGGTGTGCGCGAGCTGGCGCTGGGCAGCGATCAGGCGCGACTGCGCGTCCGCCATCGCGGCTTCGGAGCTGGTCACCTGCCAACGAGCCTGCTCGAGCGCCTGGTCGGCGACTGCGCCGGCCTTGGCCAGCTTCTCCGAGCGCTCGGCGTTCCGTTTGGCCACGACGAGAGCTTCGGTGGCCATCCGGATCCCCGACTGTGCCGCGGTGACGGTCTCCTGGACCGCGTCGTCGTTGATCCGGCCGAGCAGTGTCCCGCGGGTGACTCTCTGGCCTTCTTCGACGTTCACCTGGACAACCGACCCGACGATTTCGGCGCGCACGGTCGCGGTCTTTTCCGCGGTGAGGCTGCCGGAGAGCAGCGGCCCGCTCTGGAGCGTGCGCTTCTCGGCGACATAGATGTTCTCGACCCCGACCATCACCGGCGGCGTCTCTGGCTGTGCGGCATTCGCGTCGCCCTTCTTGCAGCCGGAGACAGCGGCGGCGAGCAAGAGGCTTGGGAGCGCGGCCGATCGGAACAAACGAGTTGCGGTCATGGGGTGGGGTTCCCTCCGGTCGCTGCTTGGGTTTGCTGGGCCGCACGGACAACGGTGACGATCGCACCGGCTTGGGGGGACGCAATGGGAGAATTGGGCAACGGCAGATCGGCGATCAGCGCAATCCGCACTCGGGCGATCTGGAGATCGCGGGCCGCCTGGGCTCGGTTGACCTCCGCTTGCTGGAGCGCGATCCGGGCGTCGAGGAGCTCCGTCTGGGTCGAGATGCCCTCGCGGAACCGGAGATCGGCGATCTGATAGGCCCGGGCCGCTTGGGTCGACGTCCCTTCGCTCGCGCGCCATGACGCCTCGGCCCCTTCGAGCTCGGCGAGCGCGTTGCGGGTGTCGAGCGCCGCCGCTTTGGTGATTTGGGTACGCCGGATCTTCGCCTCGTCGAGATTGGCTTTTGCCGCGAGCCGCTCGCCCCCGAGGCGGCCTCCGGTGAACAATGGGACCGTGAGGCCTAACGACACGCGCCAGTCGCTCAGGAAGTCGTTCCAGCCCGGTAAGCCCTTCGACGGGTAGGCGAACCGGCTGAACTGCGACGAGAGCACGACCGACGGCATCCGTCCGGCGCGGGCGGCGGATTCGAAACCCTCCTGTGCGTGGATTGCCTCGGTCGCCGCGCGCACGGCGGAACGATGTTCCGCCGCCGTATCCGGGGTCGCGGCCACGGCCTGGGCGAGCGTAGGGACCCGGCTCAAGGTGGTATCGGTGAGCAACTCGCTGGTGAGCGTGAGCTCCTGCTCGAGGGGAAGATTGAGCAGTTGCTTGAGACGGACGTACGCGAGGTCGCGCTGCGTCCGCCGGGTGATCACGATCGGGCGCTGGTTGTCGCGGGCGACTTGAGCCCGGAGCAGATCGAACTCCGGAACGGTCCCGACCTCGCGGCGGAGCTTGGTCTGCGCGAGCGTCGTGTCCGATTGGGCCAGAGTCGCCTCGCCGATCGCCAGCAGACGGTCACCCAAAGCCGCATCCGAATAGGCCTGGGTCACGTCGAGGAGAACCTGAGCCTCCGCCGCCGTGAGCGCGATGGCGGCCGTGCGCTGGCCGGCCTCGGCCGCTTTGATCTGGCCGAAGATCCGCCCGCCGTCATAGAGAGTCTGCGACCCGGCCAGGCCTAACGTGTAGTTGTTCTTGCGCCCGAACGGGAGGCTGCTGAACGCGGCGAACGGATTGACGATGGTCGTGCACTCGACGGCGGTCTCGAGCGCGGCGAGACGCTCTTCGATCGGGCGAGTGGGATCGCCGCCGAAGGCGGGGCAGCTCGACGGCGCGGGAGGCCCGGTGGTCGTGTCGGGCGCGACGCTCGCGGTTTGGAACTGCGACTTGATCTGACGGGCATAGGAGGCCGACCCGGTGATCTGCGGGTACATCTCGCTCTTGGCCCGAATCTTATCGGCGCGCGCACGACTGATGCCGACGCGCGCAATTGCGACTGCTTCGCTCGCCGGTCGGGCGAGCTGGAGCGCTTCGTCGAGGGACAACGCCCGGGCGGGTGGTGCGGCGGATTGGGCTGCTCCGGCTCCAGGGGCGCTCACGGCGGCAATGACGAGCCACGAGCCAATGGTCAAACACCTCACGCTGTTTTCTCCTCGACGCCAATCGCTCGGATGAACAGGTCGAGATACTGGTCGACCGCCGCCTCCGGCGAAGTCGGGTAAAGCTGGGGAATCACGTCGCGGCTGATCGCGTCGGCGAACAGCGTTCCAAGCAGCATGGTCGCGGCGGCGCGGACGTCGACCACCGGAGGAATCCTTCCGGCTTCCTGGAGCCGCGCCAAATAACCGTAGATCTCACGACCGGCGCAGACGGTCGGGCTTCGATCCGGCGGCAGGATGTCGGGCCGCTCCTCGGCCTCGCCCATCGCGGTGCGAATCAACGAGCTTCGGTCGCGGAGCGCCCGGAAGCTCTGGTGAGCCCACTGACTCAACTCGGCGCGGACGTCAGATGGAATCTCCGGTAGGACGCACTGATGCGAGAACAGGCCGGCGCATTGGATCGCCTCGTGCAGCAGCCTCGTTTTTGAACCGAAATGGCGGAACAGAGTGATCTCGTTGACGCCCGCCCGCTCGGCGATCCGCCGGGTCGTGGCCCCGCGGAAGCCGGTCTCGGAGTAGAGTTGGGCCGCTGCTTCGAGAATGCGTTCTCTGAGTTCCATGGGCGCCAAAGGTAGGATGGCGACCGGATCAATGCAAGTATGTACTTGCACGGCTTGGCTTACTGGTCGAATGTGATGCGATTGGAGCCGGCCGGAAGGCGATTGCGGTGCGCCCCTTTTGAACGCGTTCAGGCCGGGAGAAGTTTCACCCGAAGCGAGAGCATCCCCGACCGTTTGGAGCTGAACATCACCGTGGTCACCTCCTCGACCATCGCCGGAATCCTTCTCGCCGGAATCGCTGCGACCGGCTGCCTCCCGCCCCGGCCTCCAGCGCGGCGCGCAGAACACGAAACCGTGGCGGCCGTGCCCGCCAGGCCTCTGCCTGGTCCCGAGGCCGGCCCGTCGACGGTGAGCCGCGCAGCCGTCGTTGCATTCTGGCTGTCGGCTGCGGACACGCTCGCCGAGGCCGAGCGGGACCGGGCCCACGACGAGTTCAACTACTACACGCAGCAGACGATGGAGTTCCTGGGCCGCCAGTCGATTCAGTTGGTGCCGACTCGGAGCGACTCGGTGGTGATCGTCACCCGGCAGGGTTCGCGCCGCCAAGTCACGCTGAGCGGCCTCGACTATCCGTACGGCTACGTGCTGGTCGATCCGGGATATGCGGAGCAGATCTTGGCAGGCGTCTACACCGATGAGGAATTGGTCGAAGCGGTCACCAATTACTTCGACCTCGACTCAGCGCCGCCGACGGTGCGGATCGCCGGACTGAGCGGCACGGCGGCAGGGCGGCAAGGCGGCAGGCTGCTCCGATCCCCGCCCAACGTCGTGCGGCTCGCCGGGGGCGTGGGGCCGGGCGGCTGGGTCTCCCCCCGCCGGTTTACGCGGTTCCGTACTTTCGCCAGGCGAAGTAGATAGGGATGGCCAGGAGCGTCCCGCCGATGCCGATGAGGCCGCGCGCCGGATTCACGACGATGGTGTTGACCACGATCACGAGAGCCGAAAGGACGAACAAGATCGGGGTGAGCGGGTAGCCCGGAACCTTGAACGGCCGGGGAGCGTTAGGCTCCTTGATCCGGAACACGATGACGCAGACCCCGCCCAGTCCGTAGAAAATCCACCCGACGAACACGACGTACGTGAGCAGCGTGTTGAACGTGCCCGTCATCGCGAGGGCGGCGCCCCACACCGCGAGCGCGAGGATCGAGGTCGCCGGCGTGCCGAACCGCGGATGAACCTCTCCCAGTTTCTTGAAGAACACGCCGTCTCGCGACATCGCGAAGAACACTCTTGAGGACGTAAGCATCAGCCCGTGCGCTGCGCTGATGATCGAGATCAGCACCGGAATCGCGATGATCTTGGCGGCGACCGGACCAAAAACGGCCCCGACCGCGTCGGGGGCGACGGTCGTCGACCCGGCCAATCGGCTCGGCCCGAGCGCGGAGATGTACCCGACATTCACGAGCACATAAACGAGGATGATCGCCGCTGTCCCGAGCACGAGACCGAGCGGGAAGTTGCGGTGGGGGTCTTTGACCTCGCCACCCACGAAGGTCGCGTACTGCCAGCCCTCGTACGCCCAGAGCACCGAAACCATCGCGGCGAGCCCGCCGGAGAGCACGGGTGCGTCGAACCGCTCGGGCCAGGCGTTGGTCACCTCGGAGAAGCCGTGACCCATGATGGGGAGGGCCGCGATGAGGAAGACGAGCGCGAGCACCTTGAGCGAGGTCCCGATCGAGAGGATCGTGGTGCTCTGCCTGGTTCCGCGGATGTTGATCCAGGCGAGAGCGCCGAGGATGACGATCGCCACCACCTTCTTGCCGATGGCGCTGATCGGAATGATGGCGTTGAGATTGTCCCCGGCGGCCACCGCGAGCGCCGCGATGCTCCCGCTCGCGATGACGATGAACAACGTCCAGCCGTAACTGAACGCCGTGAGCGGCCCGAACGCGTCGCGAATGTAGGCGTAGAGCCCGCCGGTCCCGGTGCGCATGCAGCCCAGCTCCGCGTACGCGAGCGCGCCCACCAGCGTGAGGAGGCCGCCGACCGCCCAGACGCCGAGCGCCATGCCGACCGAGCCGGAGCTCTTGAGCACGCCACCCGGCGTGAGAAAGATTCCCGATCCGATGACCGTGCCGATTGTGATGACCGCGACATCCTTCGCGGTGAGGGTGCGCGTGAGCTCGGTGGACATCAGACCTCGGGGCTTGGAGAAGGGCGCTTCCGGTTCCAGAATAGATAGACAGGGATGCCTAACAACGCGGCGCCGACCCCGATCACGCCCTTCTTGGGGTCGTCCCAGATCGTATTGATCACGATCGCAGCCGCCGAAAGCACGAAGAGAATCGGCAGATAGGGGTAGCCCGGCACTTTGTAGGGGCGGGGCCATTCCGGATGTTTTCGCCTGAGCGGGATGACTGCCAGGCCCGCCAATCCGTAAAAGATCCAGCCGACGAAGACGACGTAAGTCAGCAGCGTCTCGAACGTGCCGCTCAGCGCGAGGACCGCGGCCCAGGTCGTGCTCGTGGCGATCGCGAACGCCGGCGTGCCAAACTTCGGGTGGATCTCCCCGAGCTTCCTGAAGAACACGCCGTCGCGCGCCATCGCGTAATAGACCCGCGACGACGTCAGGGTATTGCCGTGCGCCGCGCTCAGCATCGAGATGATGATGGGAATGGCGATCAGCTTGCCCCACATGGGTCCGAGCACCTGAGCCGTCGCGTCGGCGGCGACCCGGTTCGAAGCCGCGACCGCGTCGGGTCCGATCCCAGCCACGTAGGCGAGGACGGCCGCGAGGTAGATCACGATCAGGGCGAGCGTCCCCATCCCGATCCCCCAGGGAAAGTTCCGCTGCGGATCGATCGTCTCTCCGGCGATGAACGTGGTGTATTGCCACCCTTCATAGGCCCACAACACCGCCACCATTGCCACGCCTAACGAGCTCATCAGGCCGACCGAGAAGTCGGCCGGGAACCACTGGATCGGACCGGAGAATCCGTGGCCTTTGACGGGAAGCAGGATGACCAGGAGCGCGATCGCGCCGACCTTGAGCGCGGTCGCCACGCTCATCACCGCGGCGCTCTCCCTGGTGCCCTTGATGTTGATCGCCGCGAGGGCGACGCAGATGACCGTGGTACAGACGGCGCGAAGGGCGGGGGACAGGGCGACGAACTGCTCGAGGTAGTTCGTCACCGCCACCGCCAGCGTCGCCACCGTCCCGCTCCCTATGACGAAGAAGAGCGTCCACCCGTAGAGAAACGCGGGTAGCGGCCCGAACGCCTCCCGGATGTAGACGTAGAGCCCGCCCGGCGCCGGCTTCATCGCTCCGAGCTCGGCGTAGGTCAGCGCGCCCATGTACGAGAGCACGCCGCCGACCACCCAGACCACGAGCGCCAGCCCCAGCGCATGTCCCGAGTCCCTGAGCACGCTGCTCGGGACGAGAAAGATGCCCGAGCCGATCACGCCGCCTACTGTGATGATTGCAACGTTGCGCCGGTTGAGCGTTCGCTTGAGCTCGGCCATCTGCGGGTGTCCTAACGCTGGAAGTTCGTGGGCTTGGCGCCGTCCTTGGTCCATGTATCGGGGCCCCGAACCAGGCGGGCGACCTTACCGTCCGGGCCAAGCTCGAAGTTGATCAGCTCCTTGCCGAGCATCCGGGTCCGCATCCGTGCCTGGAAAGTGTCGAAATGCCAATGAACGAGATCGGCATCGAGGTCGGTGGTGAGGTCCGGATGTAGGACGAGCGCCCCGTTCTCCAGGCTGATCGTGGTCTTCCCGTAGAGCTCGTTGCTGTAGGTTCCCCCATACGCCTCGAGCGGCAGGCTCGGCTTGGTGCCGTGGACATGGGCCGCATCCCGCTTCGCGGCCGCCGCCTTGCCTTGCGCCTCGAGCGGCTTGAGCAGGGCACCGAGGGCCGTGCTGTAGTCGCGCGCCGGTTTGATGCCGAGCTCGCGGTCGAGCGCATTCATCACGACCGGCATCGTCACCATCGCGCCGTTCAGGTTCGACAGCACGACCACGCCGATGTCGTCGTCCGGCATGAACGCCACCATCGCACTCATGCCGTCGATGTTGCCGCCGTGGTGGACCAGACGCTTGCCGCGGAAATCCTGAACCGCCCAGCCAAACCCGTAGGTCACGAACTTCGCCTCGTTGAGGCCGATGATGTGCCAGAACGGGTCGTTGATCACAAACTGCGGCGTGATCGCTTCGTCTCGCACCGCTTGGCTCAGGATCTGCTTGCCGCCGAACCTGCCCTTGCCGAGCCACATCCGAATCCAGTTCGACATGTCGATCACGTTGGAGTTGATCGAGCCGGCCGGTCCCGCGTTATCGATGTTGCGCCAGCCGACGACCTGAACCGTGTCGTCGATCTCGGCATGCGGCGTCGCAACGTTAGGCAGCCCCGCCAGGTCTTTGGTGCTGGTGTTCGAGCTGGTCATGTTGAGCGGCCCGAAGAACCTGGTCTTTATGACGTCGTCCCAGCTCTTGCCGGTCCGCTCCTCGACGATCCGGCCGGCGGTGATGAACATCAGGTTCTGGTATCCGAACTGGGTCCGCATCGTCCAGGTCGGCTTGAGATTCCGAACGCCTCGAACGACCTCGTCCCGGGTCCGGCTCGTGCCGTACCAGAGATTGTCGCCGCGGGAAAGACCGCTCCGGTGGGTCAGCAGGTCGCGGATCCGGATCTCGCGCGTGACCCATGGATCATACGCCTCGAACCAGGGCAGGTGCGTTGTGACCTGATCGTCCCACTTCGCCTTACCCTCGTCCACGAGCAGCCCGATCGCCGCGCCGGTGAATGCCTTCGACGCCGACCCGATCGCGAAGATCGTATGGGCGTCGACCGGCGTGGCCTCGCCGATCTTGCGGACCCCGAATCCCTTGGCGAAGACGACCGAATCACCCTTGACGATCGCGACGGCCAGGCCGGGAACCTTCCACGCCTTCATCGCGGTGCTGACGTAGCCGTCGAATCCCGCCAGCGGGTCGGCCCCGCGGGTGGCGCGCTGCGCGAGGGCGGGAACGGTCAGCGTGAACGCGAGCGAAACGCAAGCGGCAAAGCGAAAACAACGCATGGATGAGGTGACTCCTAACGAGAGCATGTGACACAGATGAAGTCCGACCAAGCCGGCGCGGGCTCGCTGGGCGCCGGACTTTCTTCCCAGCACTGCAGGGTGGGCGGACCTACCAGCGTCCCCGCTCGCCCATTCGCTCGATGACGCGGCCCAGCCGTTCCGCGGCGTTATGCCAGTTCCGATGAACGGCTTCCTTGGCCTCGCCGGGCTTCCCGGAGGCAATTCCCTGGATGATGATGTCGTGCTCGTCCGCCGATGTATGAATCTCGCCCGCAAGGAACGTCACGTAGAGCCGCTCATACCGCTCGGCCTGAGGCTTGACCGCGGAGTGGAGCGCCCGGAGCCGGGGACCGGCCGCCGAGTCGACGTAGCCTTGGTGGAACTTCTCGTCCAGCTTCCAGAGCCGCTCGTGGTCCGGCCGCTGCGCCGCGGCGGTCTTCTTGAGCTCGTTGTTGGTGGTATTGAGCTCTTTGAGGAGTGCCTGACGCTTCGGCGTGGGGAGCTCGGCGGCGAGATAGGCCGCTAATCCTTCCAGGTCGCCGACGATGTCGAACAATTCCTGAGCGTCTTCCTGCGTGAGCGGGGATACGGTCGGGCGCGACTGCCGCATCGACGGCGAGTCGATGATATAGCCCTCGTGCTGCAGACGCTGCAATGCTCCGCGGACCGGGGTCCGGCTCACGTTGAAGCGGGTGGCGATGTCGGTTTCGACCAGGCGGCTGCCCGGCGCGAGCCGGCCATGGACGATCAGGTTGCGAAGCTGTTCGTAGACCTGCTTGGGCCGGTCCGCGCGGGGCGCGGCGCGAGGAGTGGCGCGACGGGCCGCCATACTACCTCCATCCGGTCCAGCCTGGGCCCCGTACGATCTTACCGGGCTTTAACCCGGTGTGTTTCCCATTGGCGAGCACCTGGACGCCGTTGACATACACCTGCTCGACTCCGACCGACAGCTGATTGGGCTCCTCGAACGTCGCCTTGTCGATGATCGTGTTAGGATCGAAGACCACGATATCGGCGTAGGCCCCTTCGCGGAGCGTGCCTCGGTCACGGATCGAGAGCCGATTGGCCACCGCCGACGTCGACTTGCGGATGGCATCTTCCCATGTCAGGACCTTCTGCTCCCGCACGTAACGTCCAAACAGGCGCGGATAGTTGCCGTACGTCCTCGGGTGCATCTTGGCACCGCCGACGCTGTCCGGATCGACCCCGTTCGCATCGGTGCCGATCTTGAGCCATGGCTGGCGCAGCTGAAGCGGGAGGTTCGATTCGGTCATCAGGTGGACCAGCATGCCGACGCCCGGCTCGGAGAGCACGAGCGACGCCCAGGTGTCGACCCAATCCTTCTTCATGTCCGCCGCGGCCTCGGTGAGCCGCTTGCCCTCCCACTTCTTATTTTCGGCCTTGCTGAACCCGGAGAGCTGAATCGCCTGCGGGCCGCTCAGGTTGCAGAGACCTTCCGCGCCATTCTCCGGGTGCATCATGGCGTTCTTGATCTTCGCCATGGTGGCAGGATCGGCCAGATTTGTGAGGAGCTTGCCGTCGGCGGCCGCCCACGGCGGGGCGCAGGCACCGAGACCGGTCCCGCCCGCCGTGTAGAGGTACATATCGGCTCCGACGTCGGCCCCCGCCGCCCGCGCCGAGTCGATCTTGGTGATCGCGGCGGCCATCTTGCCCCAGTTCTTCGTGCCGGACGCCTTGAGATGGTAGATCTCCACCGGCACGCCACCCTCGCGACCGATTCGGAATGCTTCGTCGATGGCCTCGAGGAACTCGTCGGCCTCGGAGCGCATGTGGGTGATGTAGACACCTCCGAATGGCGACGCGGCCTTGGCGAGCTCGACCAGCTCCGCCGTCGTGGCGTAGTTGCCCGGTGGATAGATGAGCGCGCTCGCGACGCCCATCGCGCCGTCCTCCATCGCGCTCCTCACGACCGCGCGCATCGTATCGAGCTCTGCGGGAGTCGGTGCTCCTTCGGTCTGACCTTTCGCATAGACGCGAACCGTGGCGGCACCGAGGAACGACCCCGCATTCTCGGACATGCCATGCTTCTGCATCATCTCGAGCCAGGCGTTGAACCCGTGCGGATTCTTGAGCTTGGACCCCGCGGAGTCGGCTACGGAGGCGTACGGACTGCCCGGGGATTTCCAGACGGCGAGAATCTTGTCGTTGACCGGCGCGGGGCTGTCCCCTTCACCCATGATCGCCGTCGTGACGCCCTGCGTGACCATGCTGAGAACGCGACCGTCGCCAAAGGTGAACTCACCGACCGATTGCGCCTGAATGTCAATGAACCCCGGGGCGACGATCTTGCCGGTGGCGTCGAGCCGCTGCTTGGCCTCTGCCTTGGCCAAAAGACCCGGCGGAGTGATCCGGGCGATTCGGTCGCCGTCGATTGCGACATCGCCGTAGAACCACGGATTCCCGGTCCCGTCGATAATCTTGCCACCGCTGATCACCACGTCGTACGAACGACCACCCGACTTGGCCGGATCGGCCGGCTTCCCGGCTGGCTGGCACGCGACGACTGCGATACTCGCGCTGAGGACGACACGCTTGCGAAGGGTCATCGGCGGGGCTCGCTCGAAAGAGTTGGGATTCGGAGAGCTGCTGCTCGGACGGAACGGCAATGGACGACAGATTTGTATACAATACCGTGTGCGGACCAGGTCGGCAAGTCGCGCTCCAGGGACGACCTGCAGTCGTCGCCCTCGTTGAGGCGCCCCGTAGCCGGGCGAGGCGTCTTCGCGCATAATTGAGGAGATCCGCAAGCAGTCGCAGCTCATCTGTTCGACCCACGAGGCGCCTATGGCACATCGGATGTCCGTCCGGGGGCTCAGCTCCGCGATCATCGCGTCCCTTCTGAGCTCCGCCGCCCTCGCCGCGCAAACGCCGATGGACACGATCCACATCGTGACCATCCCTGTTGCGACCGGCATCAGCATGCTCCAGGGCTCGGGCGGCAACATCGGCGTCGCCGTGGGAGAGGACGGGGTGTTCGTCATCGACGACCAGTTCGCCCCGCTCACCGAGCGGATTCGGGCCGCGATCGCCGCGCTCAGCGACAAGCCGGTCCGGTTCATCGTGAACACTCACTGGCACGGTGATCATACCGGCGGGAACGAGAACTTCGGCAAGCTCGGTACCGTGATCGTCGCGCACGACAACGTTCGCAAGCGGATGAGCGTCGACCAGTTCATGGCCCGCTTCAACAACACGGTGAAGGCGTCCCCCAAGGTCGCGCTCCCGATTCTCACGTTCGACGACCACGTCACCTTCCACCTCAACGGTGACGACATCCACGTCGTCCACGTCGCCAACGCGCACACCGATGGAGATGCGATCATCCACTGGGTCAACGGCAATACGATCCACATGGGCGACGTCTTCTTCAACGGCATGTATCCGTTCATCGACGACGGAAGCGGCGGGTCGATTCAGGGAATGATCGCGGGCGTCGATGCCGCGATGCACTACGTCAACGACGGTACCAAGATCATCCCGGGCCACGGTCCGCTGGCCACCAAGGCCGATCTGGTGAGCTATCGGGAGATGCTGGCGGGGATCCGCGACCGGGTCCAGAAGCTGATCTCTCAGAAGAAGAACGTGGAGCAGGCCATCGCCGCGAAGCCCACGGCCGCGTGGGACGCGAGGTGGGGCAATGGTTTCATTAAGCCGGACGATTTCGTGAAGTCGGTATACGCCCAGCTGACGGCGAAGAAGTAACCGTTGCCGATCACGCCGCTCGAGATCGGGCTGTTAGGCGTCCTCGCCGGCTGGTTCTTCTTCGATCGGCGGAGAGCCTTCGGATCTCCGGCGCAGGTCTGGGCGGCGCTGATCGTCGCATTGCTGGTTTTGCAGGTTCTGATCGAGGGCGTGCGCTGGTCGATGGCGCTCGGGTATCTCCTCGCCGCTGTCGGTTTGACCCAAGCCCTTCACCGGGCCGCAAGCTCGGCGCCACTACCTTCAAGCACGAAGATCATCGCTCGGCTCGGCTTCGGGTTCGTCGTCCTCGGCTGGATTCTCGCCGTCGCGCTCCCGTCGGTTCTATTCCCCCGGGTGTCATTCTCGAGGCCTACCGGCCCGTATCTGATTGGCTCGGTCACCTACGATTGGGTCGACAGCACCCGATTGGAAGGTCATACCCCCGATCCGAACGACTATCGGGAGATCCTGGTGCAGGCGTGGTATCCGGTCGACTCCGGCGCCACGGGTGGCCGGGTCCCGTATCATCCCGACCCGGACTACTTCGCCTCGCAGACAGTCGGGGCGACTCCCGTACCGGCGTTCATCTTGAGCGGACTCGCCCAAGCGCGGACTCACGGCCTTCAGGATGTCCCAATCTCGAAGAAGGAAGCCACCTTTCCCGTGCTTCTGTTCAGCCACGGATTCGGCGGAACCCGCGTGCAGAACACGTTCGAGGTTGAAGAGCTCGCGAGCCGGGGCTACGTGGTCTTTGCGGTCGAGCACACCTACATGTCGAGTGGGACCGTCTTCGCCGATGGCCGGCGAGCGCCGATGGCTTCGAATCTCGCGGCGTTCTCAGACAACGGCCGGATGGACTCGCTGGCCGGCGTATGGTCGGCCGACGCTCGGTTTGCACTGGACCGGATCGCCAGGCTCGGCGCGGGCCATCCGAGCGAGCGGTTCGGGGGGCGCCTCGATCTGGCGCGGTTAGGCTACGTGGGGATGTCGTTCGGAGGTCCGTCCGCGATCGAGACGATGGCGAACGATCCGCGGGTGAAGGCCGCTATTAATATGGACGGCTTTCCTTTTGGGAATGCCTGGAAGCGGGGCGGTCTACCGGGCCCTTTGATGGTGTTCCGGAGTGATCCTCCGGATTTCGACAAGCTCGATGAGAAGCAGCTCGAGAAGGTCGGGACCAATCGCGCGCAGATGCGCCAGATCTTCGCGGATTTCAACACCCGGGACGACAGTCTGCTCGCTCGAGGGGGATACCAGGTCGGGATCCACGGCAGCGCTCACCTGAACTACACCGACACGCCGCTCCTCGCGCCGCTGCTCGCCCCGATGATCGGACTCGGTGGATCCGCCGATCCGCGCCGCGTGCATCGGATCGTCAACGCGTACACCCTCGCGTTCTTGGACCGGTATCTCCGCGGCCTACCGAGCCCGCTGCTCGATGCTGCGAGCCCGGACTATCCTGAGGTCGCGTTCCGCAAATACTAGCGGAAGCTGACCTGGTCGATGTAGAGCTCGAATCCGCCGAGGGCAGGTCCTGCCGAGAAGATCACGGCCATCAGGTCGTGGCCGTCGATTCCTCCGAAGCTGGCGAGCGCAAGCACCTGTTCGGTCCACTCAGGTCCGGCGACGAAGGTTTGGGTCAGGGGCATCTGGCCGCGGCTCGCCGCGAACATCATCACGCGATACTGCTTCCCGTCGCCCTTGGCCCAGAACCGGATCTCCTTCTTCGCCGATAAGTCCGCAGGCGCCATCGGCTGAGGGCCGGGAGAGAACATCGCGCCGGCCCACGGATAAGCGAATGGGGGTGCGATGGTGCCGGCGATCTTGAGGGCGCCTTTCGACCCCTGGGCGCCACCGTCGACCGCCGTTATGGTGGCCGTCGACTTGCCTCCGGCGATATCATCGGTCGAGACGCTCCAGCCTCCGAAGGCGGCGCGGGTCGATCCGTCGTCGAACGTGCTCACCGCGCCGGCTTCAGACCCGCTCGGTGCGCCCGCCGTGGCCGCCGGGGGGCCGGCGCGCCGGGCTGCGTCCTGCGCGGTCAGGAAGGCCTCGCGCTCCGTTCGTTTCCCTGCCTTCCAGACTCCCACGATGCGGCGTGTGGTGGTGATATCAGTCGAAGGATCACCCTCGACCAGAAGCAGATCGGCGCGGAGTCCGGCTGCGATCCGGCCTCGGTCCGCAAGCCGATACGCCTGGGCCGGACCGGCGGTCGCGGCGTGGAGGGCTTGGGTCGGCGTTAGGCCGGCCTTCACGAGGAGCTCGAGCTCCTGGTGGAGCGAGGCGCCGTGCGCCGTGCCTGGATTCGGCGCATCGGTTCCCGCGAGTATGGGGACGCCGGCGGCATGGAACGCGCGAACGGAGGCCAAGGCGTAGTCGAAGTTGGTCTTCGCCCCCGGGCGCCGGGTGAAAGTCCTCCGAAGGGTGACAATATTCTCCGGGCTCACGCCGCGCGCGAAGGCCGAGTCGGCGAGCAACGTGGCCCCGACCGGAATCCCCGCCACCGACGCGTTCACCGTGAGGGTCGGGGTGACAAAGGCGTGCCGGCGGGCGGCCAGCGATCCAATGTCGGCGGCGGGTGGTGAGTCTTCGAAGGTGTGGACGAGCCCGTCGGCGCCGGCCTCGAGCGCATCACGCGCATCCTGCTGCGACCCGATGTGCACGACGGCGAGCTTTTTCCGCGCGTGGGCGGCCTTGATCACCGCGCCAAGGACCTCCTTCGAGATCGTCGGCGACGTGAAGCCGTACGAGGACCCGTCGTCGTACACGATCTTGATGTAGTCCGAGCCCTCGGCGAGGCGGGCATCCACAAACGCTTGCGCCTCGTCCGGCGTTGAGATCGTCGGAATCACCATTCCGTACTCGGTGCCGTGACCCTTGGGTGAGGTGACCAGCGTCCCCGCCGAGTAGAGGTCGGCGCGTCCGGCGGCACCGCCCTCGGCCTGTTCCTTCCGCTTCGCGGCGGCAAAGGTGTGGTCGGTGAACATGTCGAGCTCGGTCGTCACACCGAACATGAGCGCGTCGGTGAGCGCGGCACCGAATACGTGCGCGTGCGCGTCGATCAGGCCGGGTAGCAGGGTCTTCCCGGCGCCCTCGATTCGAAGAGCGCCGGGCGCGGCGAGCCCCGGTCCGACCCGAGTGATCAGGCCGCCGCTCACCAGGACGTCAGTGGATGGGATGATTCGGTGGCCGTCGAACAGCCGAACGGCATGGAACAAGATCGGGGGGGATTGTGCCTGGGCGAACGGAAGCGGCCCGACCAGTCCAATGATTCCAGCGATCAAGGCCCGGTCGAGCCGTCTCATAGATTGTCCGGGTGGTTAGTCGTTAGGATCCGCTCCCTCGAGCGAAGCGGAGATCAGCGGGTTACGACCACAATGGCCCCTCCGTCGTACCCTGTGCCGTACGCCGTGGTCGCCTCGGAGGCGCTCAGGTAACGGATCTCCTTCACCGCCGCGGCCGAAACTTGCTTTAGGGCGTCGAGGTCGCCTCGGGGGGTACCGTCGACGACGACTTTCGGACCATGATACTCGTTCCGGCGGGCAGGATCCGCCTCCACCATCCCGCGAACCCGAAAGTACTGCGGACGCAACCGCTGGACGATTGCATAGGCATCGGTGGCCTCGGCGCGAATCGCGTCGATCTCGTCCGACGAGATGACGTTGGCTT
>JBDTOH010000055.1:0-17226 GCA_039933355.1 Gemmatimonadota bacterium
CTTGCCGCCTTGCCGCCTTGCCGCCTTGCCGCCTTGCCGCCTTGATTTCCCCCATGCATTTCCGCTTCACCACCGCCGGCGAATCCCACGGAAAGGCCCTCGTCGCCATCGTCGAAGGGGTGCCCGCCGGGCTCCGCCTTAAAGCCGAGGACGTCGATCGCGAGCTTGCGAGGCGAATGCAGGGGTATGGCAGGGGTGCCCGGATGAAGATCGAGCAGGACCGGGTCGAGTGGCTGGCGGGCGTCAGGGCCGGGGAGACCCTCGGCTCGCCGATCGCCATGCTGATCGCCAACCGCGACTGGGCCAACTGGGAAGACGTGATGTCGGCCGAGGGCGACGGGGAGCTCAGGCGCCGCCGGGTGACGCGTCCGCGGCCCGGCCATGCCGACCTGGCCGGCGTCCTCAAGTACGACCGGCTCGATGCTCGCGACATTCTCGAGCGGGCGAGTGCCCGCGAAACGGCCGCCCGCGTCGCCGTCGGCGCCGTGGCGCGCAGGCTACTCGAGGAGTTTGCTATCGAGATCGGGAGCCATGTCGTCTCCCTCGGCGGGCTCGCGGCCTCACCCCCGTCACCCCTCCCCTCGCCGCTCAACGCCGCCTCCGATCAGTCTCCGATCCGGGTCCTCGGCCGGGATGCCGAAGCCGCCATCACCGCGCGGATCGACGCCGCGAAGAAGGCCGGCGATACGCTCGGAGGTGAGGTAGAGGTCGTCGCCCTGGGACTTCCCGTCGGGCTCGGCAGCCACGTGAGCTGGGATCGAAAGCTCGACGGTCGGCTGGCCGGGATGCTGATGTCGATCCCGGCAGTGAAGGGAGTCGAGATCGGGCTCGGGTTCACTGCGGCCCGCCGCCCCGGGTCCGAGGTTCATGATCCGATCGACCACTCCGACGCCGACGCGAACGACCCGCGAGCCGGTTTCCGCCGTGCCGGGAATAACGCCGGCGGCCTTGAAGGCGGGATGACGACCGGCGAACCGCTGGTGATAAGGGTCGCCATGAAACCGATCGCGACCCTCATGTCGCCGCTCAGGACCGTGGACCTCACGAGCGGCGCGACCGCACAAGCGCAGAGCGAGCGGTCCGATGTGACCGCGGTTCCGGCCATGGGTGTGATCGCCGAGGCCCTGGTCGCCATCGTGCTCGCGGACGCGATGCTCGAGAAGTTCGGCGGCGATTCGATCGGCGAGCTCCGCCGGAACGTCGAAGGCTACCTCGCGGCGACCGGCCGGCGCTGGGCCGAGACGCGAACCGCCCCGACCGAGACCTCATGAGGCGGCACGTGATTCTGGTCGGCCTCCCGGGATCAGGGAAGACGTCCGCCGGCGCAATCGCGGCCCGCGTCCTCGGCGCGGCGTTCACCGACATCGATCAGGCGATCGAACGCGAAACCGGCCGGACCGTCGCCGAGTTGTTCCAGACCGAGGGCGAAGCGGCCTTTCGAGCCCGGGAGCAGGCGTGGGTCGCTCGCGCGCTCGCGGAGGCGCCGCACTTGATCGCGCCGGGCGGCGGGTGGGCTGCTCAGCCCGGCAGTTTCGAGCAGGTCGACCCGGATGCCTTCGTCGTGTACCTAACGATCGATCCGGCCGTCGCCGCCGCCCGATTGGCGGGTGATCGCTCGCGGCCGCTTCTCGCCGGCACCGATCCAGCCGGTGCGATCCGCCGGCTGCTCGAGCAGCGAGAGTCGGTCTATAGGAGGGCGGCCGTGGAGATCGACGGGGCCGCGGGTCCGCCCGCCACCGTCGCGGACGCGCTCATCTCGGTGGCGCGCGGATGGGCTGGATGGGGGACGCCGTGAAGGCCACGATCATCGGCGGCGGGCTCGCGGGATCCGAAGCGGCGTGGACGCTCGCGGAGCGCGGCGTGGACGTCACCATCCACGAGATGCGCCCGGTCGTTCAAACCGCGGCGCACCAGAGCGACCGCCTTGCCGAGCTGGTCTGCAGCAACTCGTTCAAATCGGTCGAGCTCGGCAACGCCCACGGCCTCCTCAAAGCCGAGCTCCGGCGGTTAGGCAGCGCGCTGCTCGAGTGCGCCGACGACGCCAGAGTGCCCGGCGGCGCCGCGCTCGCGGTCGATCGGGTCGCCTTCTCGACGCTGGTCGACGAGCGGCTCCGGGCCCATCCAAGAATCGAGATCGTGCGGGGGGAGGTCGCCGAAGTTCCGGTGCCGGGAATCGTCGCGACCGGCCCGCTCACTTCCGAGCGCCTGGCGGCCGCGATCGCCGCACGGTTAGGCGCGGAATCGCTGGCGTTCTACGATGCCATCGCTCCGATCGTGTCCGACGACTCGCTCGATCACGAGCGCCTCTATCGGCTCTCCCGCTACGGCAAAGGCGACGGCGACGACTATCTCAATGCGCCGATGAACCGAGAGGAGTACGAGGCGTTCCTCGACGCGCTGATCGCGGGCGACCAGCATCACGGTCACGAGTTCGACCAAGTCCCCTATTTCGAAGGCTGCCTGCCGATCGAGGAGATGGCGAGCCGGGGCCGCGAGACGCTTCGCTTTGGTCCGATGAAGCCGGTCGGCCTTCCCGACCCGAAGACCGGGCGCGAGCCGTATGCCGTGGTCCAGTTCCGCCGCGAAGACAAGGCCGGCCAGATGTGGAACCTGGTCGGCTTTCAGACTCGGCTCCGCATTCCCGAGCAGCAGCGGATCTGCCGGATGATCCCGGGCCTCGCCGAGGCGGAGTTTCTCCGCTACGGCAGCATCCACCGGAACTCGTACGTCAACAGCCCGAAGTCGTTAGGCGACGGTCTCCGTCCCAAAGACGGCGCTCCGGTATTCTTCGCGGGGCAACTTACCGGGGTCGAAGGCTACACCGAGTCGATCGCGACCGGCCTCGTAGCCGGCATCAATCTCCATCGTCACCTCTCAGGCCTTACGCCGACCGTGCCGCCTCCGACAACCATGCTCGGCGGTCTCTATCGCTACCTCCGCGAGGCCGACCCCCGCCACTTTCAGCCGATGAACGCCAATTTCGGCCTGCTCGATCCGCTGCCTCACGCCCTCAAGAAGTCCGACAAGCGCGCGGCCCTCGCGGCGCGGGCCCTCGCCGACCTCGATATGTGGGCCAGGACGCTGTGACACCGCGGGAGCTGCTCGACGAGTTTCTCGTCCATCTCGCCAAGGAGCGGGACCAGTCGCCGCATACCGTCAAAGCGTACCGCCGGGACCTCGAGATGTTTCTCACCTTCGCCAGTCGATACTACGGCGGCCAGTGGGACCTGGAATCGGTCGACCGACTCGGCCTTCGCGGCTTTCTCGGAGAGTTCGAGCGACGAGGCCTGGCCCGCCGATCGGCGGCGCGCGCGCTCTCGGCGCTCCGGAGCTTCTACCGCTATCTCCAGATCAATCACGGCGCCAAGAACGCCGTCGCGCGCGCCACCAAAGTCCCCAGGCTCGAGAAGCGGCTGCCGAGCCACCTGCGGCGCGAAGACATGGATGCCCTGTTCGTGGCGGCCGAGGAAGGCGCCGCTTCGGGAGAATTCGTCGGGCTCAGGGATCTCGCCATTCTCGAGCTGTTCTATTCGAGCGGGCTCCGGCTCGCGGAGCTCCGCGGCATCAACCTGACGGATCTCGACCTGCTGTCCGATCAGGTCAAGGTGCGCGGCAAAGGCCGGAAAGAACGGATCGTCCCGGTCGGCCGCCGGGCGGTGAGCGCCATCCGGCGTTATCTTGACGCCCGGGAAGCCGTCGTGATCCGGCCCGGGTCGGAGCGCGCGGCTGTTTTTGTCAATCAGCGCGGGAAACGGCTCGGTGCGACCACGGTGCAGCGCCGCGTGCACGGCCTCTATAACCGGGCCGGGATCGAGGGCCAGCGGGTCCACTCGCTCCGGCACACGGTCGCCACCCATCTGATGGACAACGGGGCGGACTTGCGCGCGGTGCAGGAGCTCTTGGGCCACGCGAGCCTGAGCACCACGCAGATCTACACGCACACGAGCGTCGAGCGGCTCAAGAAGGTGTACCGGCAGGCCCATCCGCGCGGCGGATGAGCCGGTCCGGCTTCGGCGAGGGAGAGCGATGGAATTCCACGGCACCACCATCCTGGCCGTCCGCAAAGACGGTAAGGTCGCGTTAGGCGGCGACGGCCAGGTGACGCTCGGCGACACCATCATGAAGTCGCGCGCGTCGAAGGTCCGGTCCCTCAAAGGCGGCAAGGTGCTCGCCGGCTTCGCGGGCTCGGTCGCCGACGGGTTCACGCTGTTCGAGCGCTTCGAGGAGAAGTTCGACCGCTACCCCGCCAACTTGCCGCGCGCCGCCGTCGAGCTTGCGAAGGACTGGCGGAGCGACCGGATGCTCCGGCGGCTCGAAGCCGTGCTCATCCTCGCCGACATCGAGCACAGCTATCTCCTGAGCGGAAGCGGCGAGCTGATCGAGCCGGACGACGGCATCCTCGCGACCGGCTCCGGCGGCAACTACGCGCTCGCCGCAGCGCGGGCGCTGCTTCCCGACGCCGCGCTCTCCGCCCGCGACATCGTCGAGCGATCTCTCGGCATCGCCGCCGACATCTGCGTTTTCTCGAACCGGAACCTGACGATCCTGGAGCTCTAGGGACGCCTAACGTCCCCGGATCGCCCTCCTTATGACCGACCTGACCACCCCCGCCGAGCTGGCGCCTGAGCCGGCCCCCTGGCTCGAGGAGATGCCGCCCCGCCAGATCGTGGCGGAGCTCGACCGCTATATCGTCGGTCAGGATGCCGCCAAGAAGGCGATCGCCATCGCGGTCCGCAATCGATGGCGCCGCCAGCAGGCGCCCGAATCGATTCGGGATGAGATCACGCCCTCCAACATCATTCTGATCGGCCCTACCGGCGTGGGGAAAACGGAGATCGCCCGGCGGCTCGCCCGGCTCGCCGGAGCGCCCTTTGTCAAAGTGGAAGCCTCGAAGTTCACCGAGGTCGGCTATGTCGGGCGCGACGTCGAAAGCATGGTCCGCGACCTCGTCGACGCCGCGATCAGTCTCGTCCGGACCGAGCGCGAAGACGACGTCATCGATCAGGCCGAGCAGCGGGCCGAGAACAAGCTGGTCGATCTGCTGCTGCCGCCGCCGCCGCCCGCGCCGCCGCCGACCCCGACCGCCGAATCCGGGGTGGCCGCTGACCCTGCCGTCTTCGTGGTCTCCTCGAGCGGCGACGTTGCCAAACAACCGGCCGAAGACCGGCACCAGCAGTCCCGCGAGAAGCTCCGCCAGATGCTCCGCGACGGCAAGCTCGACGAGCGTGAAGTCGAGGTCGAAGTCGCGCAGCAGAACTTCCCGCCGATGGATTTTATGCCCCAGCCGCCGGGCATGGAGGGCACCGACGTCAACTGGGGCGAATGGTTCCAGGAGATGATGCCGAAACGAAAAAAGCGGCGCAGCGTGAAAGTTCCCGAGGCGCGCAGGATCCTGATCGACGAGGAGCTCAAGCGGCTCGTCGATCTCGACGACGTCGTCAACGACGCGCTCGACCGGGTCGAGAACCATGGCATCATCTTCATCGATGAGATCGACAAGATCGCCGGCGACCGCGCAACCCAGGGCCCGGATGTCTCTCGCGAAGGAGTTCAGCGCGATCTCCTGCCGATCGTGGAAGGCTCCACGGTTCAGACCCGGTACGGCTATGTCAGGACCGATCATGTCCTTTTCATCGCCGCGGGCGCGTTTCACGTCTCGAAGCCGTCGGATCTGATTCCCGAGCTGCAGGGCCGCTTTCCGATCCGGGTCGAGCTCTCGCCGCTTTCCGAGGTCGACTTCGTCCGGATCATGCGGGAGCCGGAGAACGCGCTGACCAAGCAATATCAGGCGCTGGTCGCCGCCGAAGGCGCGACCCTCGAGTTCACCGATGACGGCATTGCGGAGATCGCCCGGGTCGCGGGAATCGCGAACGAGCGGATGGAGAACATCGGCGCCCGCCGCCTCCACACCGTCATGTCGACCCTGATGGAGGACGTGCTGTTCGAGCTGCCGAACTATCCCGAGAAGCAGATCGTGATCGATGCCGCGAGGGTCAAGGACCGGCTTCAGAAGATCGTGAGCGACGACGACCTCCGGAAGTACATTCTCTAGCGCTCAGCCTCGCGTCCGAATTCGCAGGATGACCGCGATGAGCGCCGCGCCCACGCCGATGTCGACCCACCGGAGCCAAGGGCGGCTCAGCACCAAGCCGGTGATCGTGAACGAGACGACGATGGCGATCACCGCCACGGCCTTCGTTCGCCGGCTCATCGAGCGATGGGCCCGCCAATCGAGGATGACGGGGCCGAACTTGGGATGCTGGGTCAGCCGGCGGTAGAATTCCTCGGAGCCGCGGGCGTAACAGGCTGCCGCCATGATCAGAAACACCGTCGTCGGCATGACCGGAAGGAATGCACCGATCACGCCCAGCACGACGCAGACGTGACCGGCAAGCCGATACGCGGCCCGGCTCGTTGGCGAGCGCGCCGGCGGAGGAGCTGAAACGGATTCGGTCGTCGACATTGCGAATACTGTCATCCCAAGGGTGCGAAAGCGACCGAGGGCCTCAGTATAATCGGCTCGCCCAAGCTCGGTCATTGGGGAACCCTTCGGTCCAGTTCCAGGAGATCTGCATGTCCCGCTTCACACTGCTCGGCCTCGTGCTCGTTGGGGCCGCCGCTCCACTCACCGCCCAACGTCCCGCGATGCTCGGTCCGGAGGTCCGTCCGTTCGTCACCGTGGACGCGCCCGTGGTGGCGCTCACCCACGTGCGGGTGATCGACGGCACCGGCGCTCCGGCCGCCGAGGATCAGACGATCGTCATTCGCGACGGGCGGATCGCCGCGGTCGGTCCGTTCGGGCGGGTTACGGTGCCGGCCGGCGCGAAAGTGCTCGAGCTCACCGGCCGGACCGTGATTCCCGGCATGATCGGGCTCCACGATCACACCTTCTACACCACGCCTCAGCGGACCGTGCAGTCGAACTTCTCGGCGCCCCGCCTCTATCTCGCGAGCGGCGTGACCACGATCCGCACCACCGGCGCGATCTCGCCCTACTCCGAGATCAACGTCCGCCGTTCGATCGACGCCGGCACCGTGCCCGGGCCCCGCATGTATGTGACCGGGCCGTACTTGACCGGTCCCGGCGGCGACCACGCCGAGGAAACCGTCATCTCGACGGACGCAGAGGCCCGACGAGTGGTGGCCTACTGGGCCGAAGAAGGGGTCCAGTGGATGAAGTTCTACACCGGCGTCTCGCGCGCGGCCATGAAGGCCGCGATCGACGAAGGTCATCGCCACGGGATCAAGCTCACCGGCCACCTCTGCTCCGTCTCGTACCGCGAGGCCGTGGCCCTCGGCATCGACGCGCTGGAGCACGGTCTCCTCGCGAACTCCGACTACGACAAGGCCCGGAAACCGGACCAATGCGACCCCGCGATGATGAACAGCTTCATGACGCTGGACGTCGAGGGCCCCGAAGCTCAGGCGACCTTTCGCGACATGGTCTCCCATCACGTTTCGATGACCTCGACCCTCGCCGTCTTTGAGCTGTTCGTGCCGGACCGGCCCGCCCCGGAGCAGCGCGCCCTCGATGCGATGTCGCCGGAGACCCGGAGCGAGTACCTTGCTTCCCACGACCAGATCGCCAAGGGCAATGGGATGCCCAGCAAAATCTTCACGACAGCCATGGCGTACGAGCGCGCTTTCGTCCGCGCGGGTGGACTCCTCGGCTTCGGGGTCGATCCGACCGGCAACGGCGGCGCGCTCTTCGGCTTCGGCGATCAGCGGAACCTCGAGCTGCTCGTCGAAGCCGGCTTCACTCCGATGGAAGCATTCCGGATCGCCACGCTCAACGGCGCCAAGATCCTCGGCATCGCCGACCAGCTCGGCTCGATCGAAGCGGGCAAGCGGGCTGATCTGGTGGTCGTCGCGGGCAATCCGGCCGCGAACGTGGGCGAAATCCGCAAAGTTGAAACGGTGTTCAAGGATGGCGTCGGATACGATTCGGCCAAGCTGATCGAATCGGTCAAGGGACAGATAGGCATTCGGTAAACTCAAGTGGAGGAAGTGTCGATGCGTTCATATCTCGTTGCGCTCGGTCTCATGACGGCCGGGATTCATTCGCTCGCCGCCCAGCGGCCCACGTTAGGCGGGCGGGCCAAGGCGTTCGTCTCGGTCGATGCCCCGGTGGTCGCGCTCACCCACGCCCGGGTGATCGACGGGACCGGTGCGGCGCCGGTCGAGGATCAGACCGTGATCATCACCGACGGCAAGATTACCGCGCTCGGGAAGACCGGCTCGGTCTCCGTCCCCTCGGGTGCCAAGGAGATCGATCTCACCGGGAAGTCGGTCCTCCCCGGATTGATCGGCCTTCACGACCACAGCTATTACACCACCTCGAGCCGGACCGTTCAGTCGAACTTCAGCGCGCCGCTTCTCTACCTCGCGGCCGGCCTCACCACGATCCGGACGACGGGCGCCAACAACCCGTATGCCGAGCTCAACCTCAAGCGCGAGGTCGACGCCGGCCGCTTCCCGGGAACGCGAATGTTCATCACCGGTCCCTACCTCACCGGCGGTCCGACCGGATCCGGCAGCATGGTGCCGCTCAACGACGAGGCCGAGGCGCGCCGGGTCGTGGCCTACTGGGCCGAAGAGGGCGTTCAGTGGCTCAAGTTCTACACCGGCGTGAGCCGCGCCGCGATGAAGGCCGCGATCGACGAGGGCCACAAGCGCGGCCTCAAGTTCACCGGCCACCTCTGCTCGGTGCCCTACCGTGAAGCGGTCGCCCTCGGTATGGACGGCCTCGAGCACGGCATGTTCGCCAACTCGGACTACGACAAGACCCGCACACCCGACCAGTGCTCGCCCAACATGATGAAGAGCTACGTCGGGCTCGACGTGAACAGCCCGGAGGTCCAGGCCACGTTCAAGGACATGACGGCCCGGAACGTCGCGCTCACCTCGACGCTCGTGGTCTACGAGCTGTTCGTGGCCAACCGGCCGCCGCTCGAGCAGCGGGTCCTCGACGCGATGTCGCCGGATGCGCGGACCGAATACCTCACCTCGCGGTCCAGGATCGCCGAGACGCCTAACGGAGGCATTCCGCTCGACGTGTTCAAGACCGGGATGAAGTACGAGTATGCCTTCGTCAAGGCCGGCGGGCTCCTCGCGTCCGGCGTGGACCCGACCGGCAACGGCGGCGCCCTCTTCGGCTTCGGCGACCAGCGGAACCTGGAGCTCTTGGTCGAGGCCGGGTTCACCCCGCTCGAGGCGATTCAGATCGGGAGCGCGAACGGCGCCAAGGCGCTCGGCATCTACGACAAGACCGGCTCGATCGCGGTCGGCAAGCTGGCGGAGCTCGTCGTCGTCAACGGCAACCCGGCCGCGCAGATCAGCGACATCAAGAAGGTCGAGACCATTTTCAGGGACGGCTACGGCTGGGACTCGGCCAAGATGATCGAAGCGGTTCGGGGACAGGTCGGCGTTCGCTGAGCATGAACACGCTCAGCTGGTCGGTGTCGGATGGGGTCGGTCAGCTGCGCCTCATCCGGCCCGAGAAGCGCAACGCCCAGAATCTCGAGATGTGGGCCGAGCTGAGGCAGGTCGGCTATGACATCATCAGGGCCGGAGAGACCCGCGCGCTGGTCCTCTCCGGCGAAGGTCCGGTGTTTTCGGCGGGGATCGATCTCGGGCTGCTCATGGGACAGGCCACCGGAGAGGCGGCCTCGCTCCCGGCGGTCGAGCAGGTTCAGCATGCGTTCACCTGGCTCCGCGACGCCCCGTTTGCCACGGTGGCGGCGGTCCACGGCGCGGCGTTAGGGGCCGGCGCTCAGCTGGCCCTGGCCTGCGATCTCAGAATTTTTGCGGAAGGCACGGTCTTCGGCCTTCCCGAGATCGACTTCGGGATCTTTCCGGATCTGGGCGGCTGCGCCTGGCTTCCGGGCCTGATCGGAACCGCCCGGGCCAAGGCGCTGATCTTCACCGGCGACCGAATCGATGCGGCCGAAGCGCTCCGGCTCGGCATCGCCAATCAGGTCGTGCCTAACGAAGGGCTGCTCGCCGCGGCGACCGCCTTGGCCGCCCGGCTCGCAGCGAAAGCCCCCTTGGGAATCGCCGCCGCCAAGTGAGCCCTCGCCGCCGCCGAGCTCTCAGCCGCCGACGCTCTGCGCGTCTCCGCCGCCGAAGTCCGCCGCACCCTCGCCTCAGACGACTTTCGGGAAGCCGTCCACGCCGCGAAGGAAAAACGCCCCCCAAGCTTCCACGGCCGCTAAGTCTCGGTCCCCTGTCCCCTGTCCCCCAGTTGCGCTAGACTCCCTCCCTGCCATTTTGACACCTTCTTACGGGGCTGTTCCATGTCCGAACTCCAAGGTCCACTCAAACACACCCCGCTCGCCGACATCCACCGCGCGCTCGGCGGCAAGATGGTGCCCTTCGCGGGATATGAGATGCCGGTCCAGTACCCGACCGGGATCATGGCCGAGCATCAGGCGGTCCGAACCGGGGTCGGGATCTTCGATGTCTCCCATATGGGCGAGTTCGAGGTGACCGGGCCGGACCGGAACGCCTTTGTCAACCGGGTCACCTGCAACGACGTCGGGGCGCTCGACGCCGGCGGGGTCCAGTATTCGGCGATCCTCACCCCCGAAGCGACCTTCGTGGACGACTGCACCGTCTACCGGTTCGACGACAAGATCATGCTGGTGGTGAATGCGGCGAACCGGGCCAAGGCCTGGGAGCACATCGTCGACCACAAGGGCGGCGCCAACATCCGCCTCAAGGACATCTCGGACGACGTCGGGCTGCTCGCGGTCCAGGGACCCAAAGCCCAGGCCGCGCTCCAGCCGCTCACCAAAGGAGCGTTGGGCGATATCGGCTACTACCGGCACGCCTCGGCGGAGATCGCGGGCGTCGGGTGCTTCATCTCCCGCACCGGCTACACCGGCGAGGACGGCTTCGAGCTCTATTGCCGGGGCCGGGACGTGGTCCAGCTCTGGGAGGCGATCGTCAAGACCGGCGCCGTCCCGATCGGACTTGGCGCGCGCGACTCGCTCCGCCTCGAGATGGGGTACGCCCTCTACGGCCAGGAGATCGACGACACGATCACCCCGTTCGAAGCCGGCCTGGGCTGGATCGTCAAGCTCGACAAGGGCGCGCCGTTCGTCGGGCTCCCCGCGCTCCGGGCCCAGAAGGAGCGGGGCCTGACCCGGAAGCTGGTCGGCTTCAAGCTCGAGGGGCGGGGCATCGCGCGGCCCGGCTATCCGGTCCGGCTCGGTCCCAATCAGGTCGATCAGGTCCGGAGCGGAGGCCAGAGCCCGTCGTTAGGCATTTCCATCGGGACCACCTTCCTGCCCGCCGCGGACGCCAAGACCGGGACCCGCTTCGAGGTGGACTGCCGGGGCCAGCTGATCACGGCGGAGGTGGTCAAACGGCCGTTCTGGGAAAAGGGGAGCGTCAAGAAGGCCGGCTGATGCGGGTCGCGATTCTCACCATCTCCGACGCCGGCGCCCGGGGCGAGCGGGCCGACACGTCCGGCGACGCGATCGCGGGATGGGTCGCGGGGCGCGGCTCCGAGCTCACCGAGCGCACCTTGGTTCCGGACGAGGTGCCCGCGATCACCAACCGCCTCGCCCGCTGGGCCGATCAGGACGTGGCCGACCTCATCGTCACCACCGGGGGGACTGGCCTCACCCCGCGCGATGTGACCCCCGAAGCAACCCGGGCCGTTCTCGAGAAGGAAGCGCCCGGAATCGCGGAAGCGATCCGGATGAGCGCCTTCCCGAGGTTTCCACGGGCGATCCTCTCGCGGGGCCTCGCGGGAGTGCGGGCTCGCACCCTGATCGTGAATCTGCCGGGAAGCCCCGGCGGGGTCCGCGACGGGCTCGCGGTGCTCGAGCTGGTGATCGACCACGCGGTCGATCTGGTTCGCGGCGTCCGGACCG
The DNA here is from genome assembly GCA_039933355.1 of Gemmatimonadota bacterium. GTDB lineage: Bacteria > Gemmatimonadota > Gemmatimonadetes > Gemmatimonadales > GWC2-71-9 > SHZU01. Next base: position 11,883 of record JBDTOH010000055.1, read on the forward strand.
GGCACGACACCGCTCCCCCCATCAACGCCTAACGAGCGCCTCAAAGGCGTCCATGCCCTCCCAAATCCTGATCACCATGGCCGAGCTCGAGACGGCCGTTCCGCTCAACGCGGCGCTCGAGCAGGCGGGCCTGACCACGGCCATGGTCGCTCCGGTCGACGACGCCAGGGCGGCGCTCCGGCGAGAGCACCCCGAGCTGGTGATTCTCACGGGCGCCGTCCATGAGCCGCTGGCGATCGAGCTCGCCAATCTCGCCCGCGACTCGGAGATCTACACGCTCGCCCTCCTCGAGCCGACCGACTCGGAGCGGGCCGATCGGCTCGAACGGCTCGGCGCGACTGCGGTGATCCAAAAGCCCGTCCCCGTTGCCGACTTGGTCGCCCTCGCTCGCCGGCTTCTCGAACGGCGCCGGCTCCAGCAGCGGATCGGGATCATCGGCCAGAGCAGCGCGATTCGAGAGGTCCTGGTCAAGATCGAGCAGATGGCGCCGGTCTCGACGACGGTGCTGATCCAGGGCGAATCGGGCACCGGCAAAGAGCTGGTCGCGAAGGCATTGCACGAGCTCTCCCCTCGGCGCGGGAAAGCCTTCATCGCGGTCAATTGCGCCGCGCTCGCCGAGACGCTGCTCGAGTCGGAGCTGTTCGGCCACGAGAAGGGGGCGTTCACCGGGGCCGCTGAGCGCCGGTTGGGGCGGTTCGAGCTGGCGGACGGCGGGACCATCTTTCTCGACGAAATCGGCGAGATCCCCCAGAGCACCCAGGTCAAGCTCCTTCGCGTCCTGGAGAACCGCTCGTTCTTCCGGGTTGGCGGGATCCAGCCGATCAAGGTCGATGTGCGCGTGGTCGCCGCCACCAACCAGTCGCTCAAGGACTCGGTTGCCCGGGGCGCTTTCAGAGAAGACCTCTATTACCGCCTGAGCGTCCTGAACATCGACCTCGCCCCCCTCAGGGACCGCCGGGAGGACATCCCGATCCTGGTGCGGCGGTTCATCCGGGAGCTCGCCACCCAGCACGACCGGCCGTTCAGAGGCATCACCGCAGAAGCGATGCGGACCCTGGTCGAGGCCCCCTGGCCCGGCAATGTGCGGCAGCTTCGCAATCTCATCGAGTCGATGGTCGTGTTGGCCCCCGGTTCGGAGATCCGGGCCGCGGATATCCCGCGCGACGTGTTGGAGGGCGCCCACACGTTGCTGCCCGTTGTCGCAACCAGAGCCGGAAGGGAGCTGTTCCCCCAGGAGCTCGAATTCATCCTTCGGAGCCTGATGGACCTTCGGCTTCAGGTCGACGAGTTGCGCCGGCGCCTGGAGGATCGGTCGCCGAAGGTGCAAGTCATTGAGATACCCGAGTCCATCACCCCATTGCACGAGGTCATGCACGAACCTGCATCCGAGGATGTGCTCTATCGCCCTGGCATGACTATGGCACAGGTTGAAAAGGCGACAATCACAGCAGCATTAAGAGAGACCCACGGCAACCGACGCCTAGCCGCTGCAAGACTTGGCATCGGTGAACGAACGCTCTATCGTAAGATTCGAGAGTTTTCGTTGGCGTAGTGGGAAAACGGATTGTCAAAACTCAAGGTCACAGAGGCGCTTGACTTTGCAATTCGTAACAGAGCGCGTAAACCTGCACCTCCCGAGCCCAACCCGGCGCACCTCGTGAACTTCGTCATCGATGACGATGCTTGCGTTCGTTGCCTTGCGTGTGTGAGGGTATGCCCGACTGAAGCTATTGCAGTCGCGGTCGATGCTTCCTGGGTCCAGATCGTCGATGAAAGCTGCATTCGGTGCGGGTTGTGTGTGCCGGAGTGCCCCCATGACGCCATTGACGTCAACGGGCAGCTCGGCCACGCGGTCGCGATTGCGGCCGAGGGAACGGGCGCGCTGATCCTCGGCACCGAGTGCGCCGCCCATTTCTTCCCGGCGACGCCCGAGCAGGTGGTCAATGCCTGCTATGCCGCCGGATTCAGGCTGGTGTCGCGGGGTGTCATCGGGGACGAGCTGGTCGCGGCCGAGTACCTCCGGCTGTGGGAGAGCGAGGCGTGGGGCACGATGCTCCGCTCGACCGACCCCGTCGTGGTCGATACGGTGCGGAGCGAGTATCCCGAGCTGGTGCCGTACCTCGCGCCCGTGGTCACCCCGCAGGCGGCCGAGGCGCGGTACCTCCGCTCGCTGGTCCCGGCCGGAACCGGCATCGTGTACGCGGGTGTGTCGGGCATTGAGGGTGCGCCGGAGATCGAAGCGTGGGTCACCTTCGCCGAGCTGAGCGAGCTGTTCCTGCTTCGCGGGGTCCAGCTCAGCGCCCAGCCGCTCACCTTCACGCGGATCCCGCAGGAGCGGCGTCGCCACCTGAGCTTGGCCGGCGGGCTGCCGACCGCGATGCTGGACGAGGCCCAGGTGGCCGGGCGCCGGCTCCAGAAGCTCCGGGGCTTGGGATCGCTCCAGGCGATCGCCCACGCCGTGACCGTCGACCGCCTCGACCTCGGGTTCATCGACATCCTCTCGGCCGAGGGGTCGCTGGATCACCCGCTGTCGGGTCCGCGGGACCTGCTCTACTGGCGGCGCGCGGTTGTCCAGAGCACCGAGCCCCCGAGGAGCCGGCTCCCGGTGGTGGAGCCGGGGATTGTGGCCAGTGTAGGCGCGGTCTTCGATATCCGGCCCCGCCGGCCGGTGCCGGATCCGGCGGTGGTGGACCAGGTACTGGCAGCGATTGGGCTGGGGCCAAATGGCCGCCCTTGGGATTGTCGCGCTTGTGGTTACAATACGTGTGGGGCATTCGCCGGAGCTGCAGCGTTAGGCAGAGCGTCGCTGAGGCAATGCGCTCCATACCAGGAACGCCAAGTTCAAGAAGCCCAGCGGGCAGCGGCAACCGATAACCTGACGGGTCTCTCGACCTTTCGGGTGCTGCGGGACCGTCTGACCCAGGAGGTCGAACGGAGCAAGCGCAGCGGCGAGCGCTTCACCGTGCTGTTTCTCGACCTCGACCGGTTCAAGGAAGTGAACGATCGCTACGGTCACGAGGCGGGCAACGATGTCTTGAGGGCGGTGGCGGCGGAGATTCGGGCGGTGGTGCGCGCGTCGGACCTTGCGGCGCGATACGGCGGGGACGAGTTCGTGGTGATCCTGACCCGGACCGATCTCCTGGGTGGTGAGCGGGTGGGGGAGGCGCTGCGGGCGGCCGTCGAGATGGTCGGGCAGCGGATCGGCTATCCGGCGGGGATTGTGACCGTGAGCGTCGGGATCGCCGAGTTCGACCCGGACCGCGCGTCGAGCGGCGATCTCCTGGTGAACGCCGATCGCGCGCTGTATAAGGCGAAGGCCTCCGGGCGCAATACCGTCGTATGAGCTTGTTTCTCGTACAGGAAGGAAGCGACCACGTGACCGGACCGACACCAGCTCGCCAGACCGACATAGGATCTCAGGGCCGCAGTCCCGCAGCGCCCGACGCGGCGCTGGCCGATCCGTGGGGCGTTCGCCGGGCTGAGAACCTGCTCACGTCGCTCGAGGGAATTCTCTCCGCGCGGGTCGTCACGACTCCGTTAGGCGACGTCACCGAAGTCCACGTGCTCGCCCAGGCCGGGATCCCCGCCAAGCAGCTGGTCCGGAACATCGAATCGGCGCTCCTCGCGCACCTCGGCCTCAAGATCGACCATCGCAAGATCAGCATCGCGCAGACCGCCGACGTGAAGCCGATCGAGGCGCTCGACAAGGGCGCCGTGCGGGAGCGGGCGATGCAGCGGGCCATCCTGTTCGAGGACCTCGTCGTCAACGCCGGCCAGCGGACCCAGCGGGTGGTCATGTCCGTGACGCTTTCGAGCGGCCCGCGGCGGGAGGTCGCGGAGGTCGAGGTCGCCGATACCGCCCGGGCCCGGCTCGAGGGCGCGGCCCGCGCGACATTGGTCGCGCTCGAGAAGTTCGTGGAGCGGCACAGCTTTGCGCTCGACGAGGTCCGGATCGTGGATGCGGTCGATAAGAAGGTCGTTTTCGCGGCGGTGCAGGGCATTGGCGGGCGGGACGCGGCGTTGCTCACAGGAACGGCGGAAGTCCGCCTGAGTGCCGAGCGCGCGGCGATTCTTGCGGTATTGGATGCGACCAATCGGTGGGCGGAAGCGCGCCGGCCGTAGGCTGAGATAGTGACTGTCGAACAAACATTCGAACTAATTAAGGGAGGATGAACAGGGAGGGGGCCCGGTCGTCGGACAAGCAGGCGCAGTTAGGTAAGAGACGAGCGGAGTTGAGTGGACAACTGAGCGGAGCGTCCGGTGGGTCGTAGCGAGACCTGCCCGTCCTGATGGATTGTTTTTCAACCGGATGAAAGGCGCTCTTTTATGATCAGCTGGCTCGCTGCCATTGCTATTGGCGTTGCTCAGTTCGTGGGTGGACTGTTCTTCACCGAAACGCATAGCTGGTAATAAGGCTTGGCCGAGGCCCCCACCTCTTCTGAAATGATGCTGAAACGTCTGCCGATCTCGGCCTTCGTCGCGATCGTCTGCTTACTCGCAGCCGCGATGTTGACTTGGGCATGGGTCCTCCGGGAGCCATTCCCGGGCCTGTGGGCCGTGTTCGTGTTCGCAGTCGTGGGGATGCTTATTGAAGTCTCCAGTGTTCAGCTGAGGCTGGGCGGGACGAAAGGATCGATCTCGTTCGTCACAGAGTTGTCGGTGCCCATCCTCTTCGGAGGCTTCTGGGCGGGACTGATCGTGGGATTCGCGAACCTAGCTAGTCAAGGTCTCCGAAACAAAGAGCCAATCCGTTTTGTCTTTAACGTCGCGCAGCGCGTCCTCTCTGTCGTATGCGCAGCGCTCGTATTCAAGGCTCTTGGTGGCCAGTTCCCGCCGCCAATTCTTAGTCATGTTAGGTCGCTACCTTTCGAGGAAATCCTGCGCGAGCTGGTGGCGTTCTTTGCCGCAGCGATGGCGTACTTCACCATCAACAGTCTAGCAGTCGCGGCCGCGGTAGTCATTCACGCCGGCCGCCCGGCACGTGAAATACTGAAGTCCCCGACCTTGATGAACCTCGGGTATGACATAGGGGCCAGTTTACTGGCGTTGCTGGCGGCATGGACCTACGTCGCCTTTGATCAAGCCGTTGGACTCGGGCGATTTGTTCCTCTTGTGATCTTTCTCCCGATAGTCTTTACGAGGCACTTCTACGCCAAGCTGAATACTCTTCAACACCTTTACGTGGAGCTGGATCAAGCCCACGAAAAGCTCGAGCTTGCTTTGCGTGAGCAACTCGAAATGATGGTTCGGTCCATTGAAGCCCGCGATCCGTACACGTCGGGCCACTCCAGGCGCGTGTCAACGCTATCGAAGGTGATTGCGATGGACCTAGGCCTCGATTCGT
>JBDTOH010000056.1:0-17215 GCA_039933355.1 Gemmatimonadota bacterium
TCATGCGGGATGCCGATGACGGTCACGTCCGACACGTCCGGATGACCGCCGATCACCTGTTCGATGTCGGCGGGAAACACATTGAAGCCGCCGGAGATGATCATGTCCTTCTTCCGGTCGAGGATGTAGAGGAACCCGTCCTCGTCGATCTTGCCGATGTCTCCGGTCTTGAGGTAGCTCCGCCCCGCGGGTCCCCGCCAGATCATCTCTCCCGTGGCTTCGGGCAGGTTGTGATAGCCCTTCATGAGACCGCTCGCATATCCGACCAGCTCACCGATCTCTCCGGGGCCGAGCTCGCGTCCTTGGTCGTCGATCACCCGAAAGTCCGACCCCAGAACCGGAAGCCCCACCGAGTCGATCTTCTCTGGTAAGTGGTAGGGTTTGAGAGTCGTCCCAACGCCTTCTGTGAGACCGTAGAGCTCGATCAATCCGGCGCACATTCGCTGGGTGAGGATCGCCTTGAGGTCGGACCGAAGCGCGGAGCCGGCCGAGACGATCACCTCGAGCGAGCTGAAATCAGCACCGGAAGCCTCGGGGGCAGCCATCACCGCCGCAAACTGGGGCGGAACCATGAATGTGTGGGTGACCCGCTCCCGGCTGATCAGCTGCAGCGCGGTTGGGACGTCCCATTTCGTCATGATGACCATCGTCGCTCCGACTGCGAGCGACGGGATGAACATCATCCAGGTGCCGTTGCTGTAGAGCGACGTTGTGATCAGCGCGACCGCTCGCGGGTGGAATCGGAAATCGAGGCCCAGCCCGAGCGCCATCTCGTGGCGCGCGTAGTGGGTATGCACGATCCCTTTCGGGACGCCGGTCGTGCCGGAGCTGTAGATGATGTTGTGCTCATCCGTGAGGCTCATCGGCACGAGAACCCGGTCCGTGGTCTGGCCGGTGCGCCACGGCTCGTACGCGACCCAACCGGCTCCTGCGAACCCGACGCCAAACCGGCGGGTGCCGGGAATCGAAGAGGAGCCCGCGAGATGGGGCTCGATCTGCCTGTCATGACCCTCGCTGACGAAGAGCGCTACGGCGCCACTGTCTTCCAGCATCCGAGCCCAACCTTCCGCCGGGGCGAGCAGCGAGAGCGGCACCATCACCGCGCCGATTCGGATGATCCCGACCATGATCTCGACCATCGACACGCTGTTGCTCGTGATCAGCGCGACCTTGTCTCCCTTGCGGACCCCGAGCGCAAGCAGCCCATTGGCCACCTGGTTGACTCGAGTGTCGAGCTCCCGCCAGGTGATCCGCTCGTCGCCAAGGACGATTGCCGTGCGATTCGGGGTCCGCTTCCCGTAACCGGCAAGGGCGTCGGAGACCGAGAGATGGGGGAGGTGATCCGGTGTCGGCAGCGTCATGGCGTCTCTTCGTGGTTCGTTAGGCGGGGGCCGACCAGTGGCCGACCTCGCGCGCGGCCCGCCGGAAGGAGTCGAGCCCGGTGGTAAAGCACAGGATCGAAAGCACCAGGCTCGCCACCGCGACGATCAGCAACGATTGGCCGACGGCAGCTTCGTTCTTGAACCAGTAGTCGGTCAGCGTGGAAACCGCGGAGGGGCCGAGACCGAGGCCCACCAGATTCACGACGAACAGGTAGACCGAAGAGGCCTGGGCGCGAACGGCGGGCGGCGTGATCTCTTGAATCCCAGCGGCAGCCGCCCCGAAGCCGAACGACGAGAAAAAGGTCGACGGCAGAAGGCCGGCGAAGAGGATCGCTTCCGATTCCGCCGTGAACATGAGAATGGCGCAGGCACCGACGCCGAGCGCCGCGATGATCCCGATTCGGAGCTTGGCGTCGAGGTAGCCGGCTCGCAGCAACCGGTCTCCGAGCCACCCTCCCGCCACTACGCCGAGGACGCCAAGGGTCATGGTCGAAAGCCCGTAGACATACCCCGCCCGGGTGATCGTCCAGCCGAAATGCCGCACGAGAAACGTCGGAACCCAAAAGGCGGAGCCGTAGTTCACCAGCGCGATGAACCCGAACCCGAGGTTGTGGCTCAAGAACGCGCGGGCGTGGCTCCGCATGTAGCCGGCAACCGCCCTGAGCGGCACGGCGGGCCGCTGGCCGCCGGTACGTTCCGGTTCCTTCACGGTCCGCAGCAGCAACGCGATGAGAAGGCCCGGGAGTCCGATGACGAAGAAGACCACCTGCCAGGGCCTGGTCGCGCCGACGATGGGCAGCGTCCACAGCTCAGTTCCCGACACTTTGCCGACGATCCAGCCACCCAACGCGAGCGCCAGTCCGCTGCCGAGATAGATGCCTAGCGAATAGACCCCGATCGCGGTGCCGAGGCGTTCCTTGGGGAAGTAGTCGGCGATCAGCGAGTAAGCCGGTGGTGAGAGCGACGCCTCGCCCACACCGACGCCGATCCGAGCCAGAAAAAGCTCCGTGTAGCTCCGTGCCATCCCACAGAGCGCCGTCATCAGGCTCCATACGGCTACGCCAACGCCGATGATCCCACGACGGCTCTTCTGATCCGCCAGGCGGCCGATCGGGAGCCCGAGGAAGGTGTAGAAGAGCGCGAAGGACGCCCCGCCCAGAAGGCTCATCTTGGAGTCGCTGACGCCGAGGTCCCGTTTGATCGGGCCGACCATCAGGCTCAGAATCTGGCGGTCCACGAACGATGAGACGAGGGCGAGGGTGAGCACCCCGACCACATACCAGGCATAGACCGGCCGGACGGGTCGCCTCGACGCCATCGCCCTCAGTCGCCCTTCAGCATCTGGCGACCGATGATCTCCTTCATGATTTCGTTCGAACCGCCGTAGATCATCGCGACCCGCGAGTCGGAGTACATCCGGGCGATCCCGTACTCCCGCATGTAGCCGTAGCCGCCGTGGAGCTGGAGGCAGCGATCGGTCACCCGGTACGCCATGTCGCTGACCCACCACTTGGCCATCGAGGCGGTATCGGTCGTGAGCGTGCCCGCGGTCTCCTCCGCAATGCACCGGTCGACAAACGCGCGGGACACCTCGATCGCCGTCTTCATCTCGGCGAGCTCGAAGCGGGTGTGCTGGAAGTTCCCGATCTTCTGCCCGAATGCTTCCCGCTCCCGGCAGTATTGAACCGTCGTGGTGAGAGCCGCTTCCGCGGTCGCGACGCCGGCGATCGCGATCATCAACCGCTCGGTCGGGAGCGCCTCCATCAGAAAGACGAAGCCATCGCCTTCTCTGCCTAACAGATTCTCCACCGGCACCGCCACGTCCCGGAAGTACAGCTCGGCGGTGTCCTGCGCGTGGAGGCCGATCTTGTCGAGGTTGCGGCCCCGCTCGAAGCCGGGCATCCCGCGCTCGACAACCAGGAGGCTGATCCCTTTGTAGCCCGCGGCCGGGTCGGTCTTCGCGACTACGACGACGAGGTCGGCAAGGATCCCGTTGCTGATGAACGTCTTCTGACCGTTCAGGATGTAGTGGTCGCTCCGGCGGACGGCGGTAGTCTGAATGCCCTGGAGATCGCTGCCCGCGGCGGGCTCGGACATCGCGATCGCGGTGATCGATTCGCCGGTGACCGCCTTCGGCAGCCAGCGCGCTTTCTGCTCATCGTTGCCGTACTTGAGCAGATAGGGGACGACGATGTCGGTATGAAGCCCGATGAAGTAGCCGGCGACGTTTGCCCGGGCGATCTCCTCGGTAATCACCGCCTTGAACCGAAAGTCGTCGACTCCGGCGCCGCCGTACCGGTCCGGGACGTCCATGCAGAGGAAACCTTGCTCGCCGGCGGCCAGCCAGGCTGCGCGGGGGACGATGCGATCTCGCTCCCACTGCTCGTAGTTGGGCACGACCTCCCGAGCGAGGAACTGCCGGAACGTCTGCCGAAAAACATCGTGATCGGGCTCGAACAAGGTACGCTGCATCTCAAAGCCTTGGCACAGTGGGGAGGCTGATTACCGAACGCATGGCCCCGCCGTAGTGAATTTGCAGGGTTGGCGGATCCCCTGGAATTGGCGCAAAGTGGTCGCGGTCCGCTCCCGCAATCGCGATGCGAATCCGATGCCCTTTCTTGAACAACATTGACACGGGCTGGAGGTCGAACATCAGTGTCGCGGGCACGCCCGGCTCGAGCGGTTCGGCGTTCGCCCGGGTAAAGGTATGGTATGGCACGGTAAGCACGTATGGCGGCTTCTCAGCCGACACCCTGCGGTCGATTCCCCGGAGCTGGCCCTCGGTGACGTAGCGGACTCGGCCCGCCGAGTCGACGTCCTCGAGGTAGACATAAAATTGCCCGTCGGTCGCCGAGCTGGTCACCCAGAGAGTGACGACCGGATGGCCGGTGACTTCGACGTCGGAAGCGAGCGGGCTCGAGTTGAACGTCAGCAGCTTCTCGTCGGCCACATTGCGGTCCGGGTAGTCGAGGGGCCAGGCGACCAGTGTGTTCCACCGGGCCGACGCCCCGCTCCCTGCCGTGGTATCGACGATATACCGGTCCGTGCCAGGGGCGGCGGGAGCCGTTCTGAGGAGTGTGGCGCTAGGGCCGAAAAAGAGATCGAGGGGCCGCGCTCCGGTGACCGGCCAGGCGGTGGCCGCATGCCACCGGTCCTCGCCTAACGTGTAGTAGTGGATCGGCGGCTCGGCCTCGATGCCGGTCTTGATGCCCTTCAGGTGGTAGTCGAAGAACCGCAACAGATCGAGTGTCTGGGGAAAGCTGCTCGGCATCTTGCCCAGGTTCGGGCTCCAGTACGTGCGGCCTCCGTGAGCCCAGGGCCCGAGCACCATCCGGTCACCATGGTTCCGGATCGTATTGAAGCGCTTGATGGCTCCGTGCGGATAGGCTCCGTCGAACCAGCCTGAGTAACCGTACATCGGGACGCGGGACGCCCGAAGCTTCGCGATGTAGCTATGGGTGCTCAGCTCGTCGAACGTATACCCGTTCGGTCCCGCGTCGTCCCGATAGGTGAGGCTGGTGGCCAGTCGATGGACGTCGACGTTGTCCCTATGATCCTCGATCGCGGCCGCCAGCAGCGATCCGTCCCGATCGGCATCGACCGGCCGAACGCCGGCGAAGGGACCGTTCGGGTTCGCCGGCGTGTCGCCGTCCAAGGCCCGAATCAGGTCGCCCCAGGTCTTGGTGAACCAGGTCTGAGCGACCCCTCCGGGTCGAACTATGTCGGCATAGGCGTCGAACAGCGCGAACCTCGGGGCCACCGCTTTGACGGCCGGATGCAGGTTTGCCAAGAGCAGCTCGGCCGTCGTCCCGACGTAGGAGACGCCGGTGGCCCCCACGACGCCATTCGACCACGGCTGCTTGATGATCCAGTCCACCACATCCTTACCGTCTGCGATCTCCGGGTGGTCGAACTCGGCTCGGCGGCCGCCGAAGGAGGCTCCGCTCCCCCGGACATCGACGACAACGTAGGCATAGCCCCGGCTCACGAACTCCTGGATATCGGCCCGGGGCTTGTCGAGGGAATCGGGGAGGCCCGGCTTGAGCCGCGATGAGCGCCAATAGCGGGTCTGCTCGAGGATTGTGGGAAGCCTGCCGGTCACGAGCTCGCTGGGCAGGTACACGTCCACCGCCAAACGAACGCCGTCCCGCATGGGCAGGAGCCGTGAGGTGCGGGTGAGGGTCCGGTAGGCCGCCGGGCTCGAATGGGCGGACCGCCCAGACCACCAAGCGCTGTCCGGCGCCTGGCCGGACCCCGGCCGAGCCGCGACAGCGGAGGCGATCAATGCAAGGCCGAGCCGAGTCCGCAACGGGTGCCTCGGTAGGGAAAGACGAATTGGTGAGGGGAACTGGTCCCCAAGCTATCCGGTTTTGAGCCACCCGGCTACTCGCACCGGGAGGGCCTTGGACGGCGCTTCCGTCCTCACTGGAGGAAACTTCTGAAAGACCCCCAAATCAGAAGTCGTTGTGCCACCTCACTTTGACTCTGTGGCACATACCTCGCAGTGGACCATTCCGGAGACGTAACCCTGTACACCAGGAGGTTCTTGTGACAAGCCGAATTCTCACCCTCGGAGGGATGCTCGCCGGATTGGCCGCGTTGGCCCCGATGAGCGCAACAGCACAGAGCGTTCAAGCTGACATTCGAATTGGTGGCAACGGTCCCATCGGAGGTCGCGTCATCATCGGGCAGCGGCCCCGGCCGCGTGGCCGGTTGGTTGTGGTCGACCGGCGGAGAGGTCTCCCAAGCTGGCTCCGCCGCGACTACCAGTATGATCGCCGGCCGCCGCTCATCGTGGTCTACTACGATCCGCGGGATGATCGCTACTACGACGAGTACTATGACGGCCTCGAAGAAGTCAGGGTCTTTGATGAAGATGGGCGCTACTACCGGTACGATGACTTCGACCGGTATTACCGGTCCGAAGGCTACCGAGATCCCCGGTGGGGCCGTGACGATCGGTACCGGGATGGCCGGTGGAACGCTCGAGTGGACTACCGGAGAGATGACCGGATCAGGGCGGAGCGGGAACGGTTCGAGCGCGAGCGCCGTGAGCGAGAGCGGCGTGATCGCGACCGGGACGACCATGGCCGTCGGCCCCACGACGACCGGGGCCGAGATCACGACCGGGATCGCGACCGGGATCACCGACGTCCGTAACGAAAGGGTCGGCCGACCCTCTTGGAGCCCGCTAGCTCCGCAAACATCCGGCCGACCACTAAACCCGAGGCTCCCCGCCCGGGTTCGAACAGCCCCGATAAGACTCGGGGCTGTTTGTTTTGGGGAGGAAGTGGGAATGGCCTTCTCCTTGCCGGGAGCCTCATCAACACGGAAGGGAGTGACTTGCGCTCGCAGAGAGGAACTGCGTAGGCTCAGGGAACCCGCACGATGGTGATGCCGATGACCGGAGTTCTTCTCGCCCTGCTGCTCGGCGGCGGTTGCACGATACTTCCCGCCCCGGGCGCGCCGCTCGCCGCTGTTTCCGATAGCCTGGGTGCGCTCTACACCTCCGGCAAGACGTGGAAGCAGTTCTTCGACGGTGCGAAGTCCCGCCGCGAGATGTGGAAGGGCAACTTCGAGCGGGGCGAGCCGGATGCTGAACTCGTCGAAAGGGCCAGGGCGGTCGCCGGATCGTGGAAGATCCTCGCCGTTGCCGAAGACTGGTGCGGTGATTCGGCGAACACCGTTCCCTATCTGGTCAGGCTCACCGAGCAGGTGCCTTCCATCGAGATCCGGATCGTCAACTCGAAGGACGGCCAGTGGGTGATGGCTCAGCATCGAACGGCTGACGGACGAACCGCAACCCCGACGATCTTGCTGCTCGACGGCGGATTCGGCGAGCGCGGTTGCATCGTCGAGTCGCCGGCGAAGCTCCGTGCCTGGGTGGTGGTGAACAAATCCAAGCTGAGTGACGATGACTATCACACTCAGAAAATGGCCTGGTACAAAGCGGACCGGGGGCGCGAGACCGTCCGCGATCTCGTCGAGGCGCTCGAAGCGGCCGCCCAGGGCACAACGAAGTGCGCGGGGCGATAGGTTCCCGTCCCCCGGGCTCCGACCGCGACCCACACCGTGAGGCGATCGGGGCTGCTCCCCTTCTATCTGCTTGCAGTCGGGATCGCCTCGGCGGTGGTGATCCTTGGTTTTGTGTTCCCCACCGGCCATGTCCTGGCCGATCTCTACCGTTACCTCGTCGAGCACACCCGCTACGCCAACGTTCTCTCGATCGGTCGATTTGCGGCTGAGGTGAACCCGTGGGCGTTCTTCATATTCGTCTTTGCGGCGGCGCCGAGCCTCGCGGCGCTGATCGTGAGCGTGGCGCGCGGCGAGCTCTCGGATCTCCTCGGCCGCTTCCGGCCTTATCTGCCGCCGGTGAGCGCTGCAGGCGCGATCCGGATCTATAGTGTCGTGTTTCTCGCGCACCTGACGATCTCGGCGATCTACCTGTATGTGGCGGGGACGCAGGGAACACCCGCGGAGTGGCAACGGATCGTCGGCGCTGTGGGAGAGACACCTCTGATTGTGCTGTCGTCGGCGCTGCGGGGCGGCTTCATCGACGAAGGCGGCCTGCTCGAGGAGCTGGGCTGGCGAGGCTACGCGCTGCCCCGGCTGCTCGGCCGATATGGAGACCCGCTCAAGGCCTCGCTCGTGTTAGGTGCTCTCTGGTGGGCATGGCATCTGCCAAGGGAGGTCCCCGGGCTGCTCGCGCAGGGTGTATCCTGAGCTTTCTGAGCGGAAAGCTGGCGTTCCTCCTGCTCTGTGCCGGCCTTTCGGTCGTGATCGCAGCCTTCTGGCTTCGAACCGGTGGGAGCGTGTGGCCGGGCATCCTGGTCCATGGGATGACGAACTACTGGAGCACGGCGATCGCGCCAACCGCGAACCGGCTCCTCGGGACCGATGTCCGCAACATCGCGGTGCTGGCGCTCGCGGTCATCCTGCTCGTGGTCCTCGGCCGTCGACTCGGTGATCGGCAGGCGCCGGTCGTAGTGGCCGGCTGATCGACTAGAATTCCGGCCGCCGGTTACTTCTCGCAGCAAGGATTTCGTGCACCCGTCTCGCGACCATCACCTTCCGCCCGATCTCTCGGCTTATCGCGGCGCGCGCCATCCGCGAGGGCGCGTGATCGTCATCGCGCCGACCCGGGCCGCCTGCGAAACGATCGAGCTCGCACTCGGGACCGAACGTGAGACCGTGCTTGGACGAGCGCATGGCGCCGAGCTCGACCGGTGGGCGAGCGCGGGCGAAGGATTTGGGATCGTGGCGGGAACTGGAACCGGCAAAACGCTCGCGATCCGCCGGATGTCCGAAGCGATCCTCCAGGAGACGCTCCGGTACGGCGTCGTGAACCGGGAGCGCGAAGCGACCCCGGAGACGCCGACCTGGAACGTGGTCATCGTCACCACTGGGATCGCGCGGCGCTGGTTCCAGGACGACCTCATCACCGTGCGCGACACCATCATCGCCGACGAGATCCACCAGACCTCCGCTGAGCTCGAGCTCTGCCTGGCGCTCGGCAAGCGGGTCGGGGCCCGGTTCATCTGGCTCAGCGCCACCGTCGATCCGCGCTTCTACGCCACCTACCTCAAGAGCGCCCACGTCCTCGAGTCGACCGCGTTCGATCCGAGGCTCAAGGCGCGGGTCGAGGTGATGGCCAAAGACCCGATGGAGTTTCTCGACGACCGGACCGTTAGGCGATTCATCAAGGAGGGGCGCGGCGTGGCGGTATTCGTGCCGACTCGCGCCGAGGTGGAGAAGCTCGCGGGTGAGCTCGGGGCGCGGTGGCCGAAGCTCAACGCAGCGTTCTATCACGGCGGCGAGCCGATCCGGAAGATCCGCCCATTTCTCGAGGGGGCGGAGAAGCCGTTTCTGCTCGCAATGACCGCCGCGGGCCAAAGCGCCATCAACGTGCCGGGTCTCGATACGGTGGTGATCTACGACGCGCGCTACGGGAACGTGGTCGAGCGGGGCCGGAACGTTCTCCACCGCCTCTATCTCGGCGCCAACGAGATCCTCCAGATGGCGGGCCGGGTCCATGGACGGGTGCCGCGGGGCGAGGTGACGATTCTGAGCGACCGGCCGCTCCGGTTCGAGGATCTCACACCGACGCCACCCGAATTCCAGCTCGCGGGCGACTCCGAACGGGTCGCCCTCACCTGCGCCGCGTTAGGCGTTGATGCGAGCGAGCTCGACCTTCCCGTCCCGCTCGACCGGGTCGGATACCGGCGCGCGCTCGAAACGCTCACCAGCCGGGGGCTCATCAAGCAGGGCCGGCTCACCGAGTATGGCAGGGAAGTCGAAGCGATGCCCGTGGAACGACCGTGGGGTGAGCTCTTGATCAGTGCCGAGGCGGAGCTTCATCCGATTCTCGCGGTCGTCTCCAACGTCGAGTCGCTCCACCGGATGACGCGGGAGGATCGCGATCTCGAGGGCGCGATCGTCAAGGGAAGCGATCACCTCACCATCTACAACCTCTACGCGGAGGCGGTGAACCGGTATGGCGGCGTCGGCGAGGTGTTCGGATTGGCCCGCCACACATTCGAAGAAGGCATCAACGACTGGGCCGAGCACCGCGGCGTGCTGGTCAAGTCGATTGAAGACGCCGCGATGGGCGTGGCGGCGGTGTATCGGTCGCTCGAGCAGCCACTCCCCCGCCAACTGCCGTACGCGACGCGTGAGCTCCGGGAGAAATTCCTCGAGCTGCTCGCGCGGGTGATGCCGCTCGATCTCGTCATCGACGAGCAGACCGTGGACGGGCAGCAGGCCCGGCTGTCGAAGACGTCGGTCGCCGGCGGCTGGGGGCCGATCGCGGGCTCGCTCCGATATTTCGCCGACAAGTTCGGCGGCGCGCGGGCATCGATCGAGGGGACCACCATTCCATCCGAGGCGATTCGGCGCTACGCGACCGCCGGGCCGCCGAACGTTTCGATCGGCGGGCCCCGAAAGCACCAAGGTCTGAGGGCCAACCGGACACTCACCTATGGCGGGTTTACGCTCGAGACCGAGTCGGCTCCGATCCGCGGAACGTTTCCCAAGGACCTGGTCGAAGCGGCCCGGCGCGCGCTCGCCGAGGCGTTGATTGCCGGTGAGACGGCGCATCCGGATCAGGGAAAGGTCCGACGAGTGGTGCGCCAACTGGAGGAGTTTTGGCGCCGGTCGGGCGGGACGCTGGAATCGGCCTCGCCTGACGCGGTTCAAGCTGCGGTCCTCGAGCTGATGAACGAAATCAACAGCTGGGAGGATTTTCTGCGGGCGCCGTTCGAGCTCGACCTCGATCAGCGGGTGTCGATTCCCGATCAGGTCAGGCTGAACGCCTTGCCGACTTCGGTCCGCCTCAAAGGCGACGCCGCCATGATCGAGTACGATCTCGATCGGGGCCGGCCGGTCGCGCGGCTCCGGCTTCGGGAAGGCCAGGCACGCCGGTTGGGCGACGAGGACCTCCCCGAGCTCGACCGGCCGCTCAGGTTCTCCGTGGCTCGGGGCGACGACCCGCCGATCGTCGCTGAATCGCTTGACCAGCTCAAGTCGCTCCTGCGCTCTCAGCATCCTCGCGCTCAGACCGGCCGGCGGCGGAACACTCGCGGCCCGCGACCACCGAAGCGACGCCGCTGATCCGTGCAACGGTCGCGGCTTGGTCGGTGTCGCTGTATCGTTGATCAACCGAAATTCGACTGCAAACCAGCTCTCCTCAGGCCATTCATGCACGCAACGATGCGCAGGATGCTCCGGCTCAGTTTCGCAGCCGGAGTGGTGCTGGCGGGCTGCCAGCAAGAGACGGCGGGTGGCAAGGCCCCGATCGATCATGAAACGAAGGTGTTGAACGGACTGCGCACCCCCGTCGTCGTGAAAGGACGAACCCTGCCAACCTGGTCGCTGGCGGACCGGATGGCGTTCTACAAACTACCTGGTGTATCAATCGCGATCGTCGACAGCGGCCGGATCGTTTGGGCGCGCGGGTTCGGGGTAAAGGTCGTGGGAGGGAACGACTCGGTCACGGCGGAGACTTTGTTCGAGGCCGGCTCGATCAGCAAGCCGGTGGCGCAGACCGCCATGCTCCGGCTGGTGGAGCAGGGCAAGCTCTCGCTCGACGAGCCGGTCAACACCTATCTCAAGAGCTGGAAGCTTCCTGACAACAAGTTCACCGTCAAAGAGAAGGTAACCCTCCGGCGGATCGCGAGTCATAACGCCGGGCTCACCGTCCACGGCTTCCCAGGCTATTCGACCACGGATTCGATTCCGACGGTGCCGGAGGTTCTCGACGGCAAGAAGCCGCGGGTCAACACGCCGGCCGTACGAGTCGACACGTTCCCCGGGGCAATCTGGCGCTACTCGGGCGGTGGCACGACGATCATGCAGCTCATTCTGATGGACGTCACCGGGAAACCATTCCCGGCGCTGCTCAAGGAGCTGGTGCTCGATCCGGCGGGGATGACCCACAGCACGTACGAGCAGCCGATCCCGGCGGCGCGCATTCCGGAGACCTCGGGTGCACATCATGCCGATGGCACCCTGGTTCCAGGCCGGTGGCACGTCTATCCCGAGATGGCGGCGGCGGGGCTGTGGACCACGCCGACCGACTTGCTCAACTGGGCGATGGAGATCGCGGCGGACCGGACCGGCAAGTCGAACAAGCTCCTGTCAAAGGAGATGGCCACCCAGATGCTGACGGTGCAGAAGTCGCCCACAGGATTGGGGCCGTTTCTCGAGGGCAGCGGCCGCGGTTTTCGGTTCGGGCATGGTGGCGCGGACGAGGGCTTCTACGCGGATCTGCTCTACTTCCCGGAGACCGGCCAGGGCGCGGCCGTTATGATCAACGGCGATAGCGGGCCGCCGATTCTCGGGGAGATCATGCAATCGATCGGCGCGGCGTACGGATGGCCGGACTATGGGCCGAAGGCAATCGTGGCGATCGAGATGGATTCGACTGCGTTCGACAAGTTTGTCGGCGTGTACAAGATGGAAAAGCCGATGCCGCTCGAGGCCGATGTGACCCGCGAGGGCACCACGTTCTTCATCGAAGTTCCGGGCCGCGAGAAGAAGACGGAGATCGTTCCGACGGGACCGACCGCGTTCGCGATCGTGAAGGGCGGCAGCCCGTTCGAATTCAAGGTAGGGAAAGACGGGCTGGTGACGGAGGTGGTTGTGGGCGGCGGAAACCTGCATCTGCCTAGAGTGAAGTAAGGGGACCTGCGGCAAATGGGCCGGCTAAGTCAACTGGAGAATCTTCGAATGCGGCAACGCTGGATAGCGCTCGCGACTCTGACCGTTCTTGGATGCAGTAAGGGCGCCGATCAGCCGCCGGCCGCCAGTCCAGCGGCTTCTAACCCTGCCGAGCGGATCGATCGCGTGCTCACCACGCTGCGCGGACCCGTGGAGGTGGTTGGTGGGGCGAATCCGCGGTGGACTTTGGCGGAGCGCATGGCGGCCCTGCACATCCCAGGCGTGAGCATTGCCGTGATCGACAGTGGGCGGGTGGTTTGGGCTCGCGGGTTTGGGGTGAAGGCGGCCGGCGGAACGGACTCGGTCACTCCCAGGACCTTGTTTCAGGCGGCGTCCATCAGCAAGCCGGTCACGCAGACAGGAATGCTGCGGCTGGTCGAACAGGGGAAGCTCAAGCTCGACGAGAACGTCAACACGTATCTCAAGAGCTGGAAAGTCCCCGACAACAAGTTCACGGCCAAGGAGAAAGTGACGCTCCGCCGGATCGCGAGCCACAGCGCTGGGCTCACCGTCCACGGATTTCCCGGCTATGAGACGAGCAAGCCGCTGCCCACGGTCCCACAAATTCTCGACGGTACCAAGCCCGCGAATACCGCGGCGGTTCGCGTCGACACGTTTCCGGGAGCGCGATGGTCGTACTCCGGCGGCGGGACGACGATGGCGCAGCTGATCATGACGGACGTGACGGGCGAGCCGTTTCCCGAGCTGATGCGCCGATTGGTGTTGGAGCCTGCGGGAATGACGCACAGCACCTATGAGCAGCCGTTGCCGCCCGCGCGCGCGTCGGAAGCCGCTCACGGGCACCTCCAGGATGGAACGGAGATTCCAGGCGGGTGGCACGTCTATCCCGAAATGGGACCGGCCGGTCTTTGGACCACACCGACGGACCTGGCGCACTGGCTGCTCGAGCTCGCCGCGGATCGCGCGGGCACGTCCACCAAGCTCTTGTCGCAGGCGACCGCGAAAGAGATGCTCACGGTCCAGTCCGGAGGGGTCGGGATCGGGCCGTTCCTCGAAAAGTCGGGCCGCGCGTTCCGGTTTGGGCACGGCGGAGACAACGCCGGCTTTCACTCGGAGGCGTGGATGTTCCCGGAGACAGGACAGGGGGCCGTCGTCGTCACCAACGGCGACAACGGTCAGGCGCTGATCGCCGAGATCCTGTATGCGGTGGGGGCGGAGTACGGGTGGCCGGACTACGGTCCTCTCGCCGTCACGCCGGTCACGCTCGACAGCGGCGCCGCGCGGCAAGCCGTCGGCGACTATAAAGTCACGTATGAGAAGCAGACGCTCAAGGCCGCGATCGCTGCTCGAGGAGATACGCTCTACGTGACGTCGACCTTCGACAAGGAGCCCGAGCGGCTCATTCCGCAATCGCCGACCGATTTCGTCGGCATGCGTTTGGGCTACCGGTACATACTGACGACGAGCGACGGGAAGGTCTCCGGGATTCGGATCAAGATCGGGGATGCGTTCGAGCTGGTAGGCAAAAAGGTGAAGTAGGGGGACTGGGGACCGGGAACCGGGAACCAGTGACTAATGCGAGGAGTGCACGATGAGAACTGGATTGCTTGCGGGTTTGGGCCTGGTTGCTTCGGGGGTGCTCTGGGCCCAGCAGGTTCCCGGGCCCCCATTCAAGGATGTCATCGGCCTAACGAGCGTCGGCTCGCCGGCGATCGCGCCGGACGGCAAGGCGGTCGCCTACACCGTCAGAACGACCGACTGGAAGGAGAATCGGTTCGACACCGAGATCTGGCTCTGGCGTGACGGCGAGAGCGCGATTCAGCTGACTCGAACCCAAAAGGGCAGCAGTACGACGCCGCGATGGTCGCCCGACGGCAAGTGGATCGGGTTCCTTGCCGACCGGGGGGACAAGCAGCAGCTCTACGTCATTGCCGCGGTCGGCGGCGAGGCGATGAAGCTGACCTGGCTCAAGGACGGCGTGAATGATTTCCGCTGGGCGCCGGACGGCAAGCGGATCGCGCTGCTCGCGATGGAGCCCATGAGCGAGGCCAACGAAAAACGGAAAAAGCTCTACGGTGACTTCGCGGTGGAAGACCAGGAATACCGGCAGAGCCATCTCTGGCTCCTCTCCGTCGATCCTGTGCTGGCCGGTGACAGCGCCACTGCGCCGAAGCCGAGTCGGCTCACCGAGGGAGCGAGTTTCACGGTGGGGAGCTTTGCGTGGTCGGTGGACGGAAGCAGGATCGCGTTCGATCACCGAAGCGATCCGCTGATCACCTCGGGCAACAGCTCCGACATCTCGATCGTGACGGTCGCGACAAAAGCGGTGACGCCGCTCGTGGCGCGGCCCGGCTCCGACGGCAATCCGGTCTGGTCGCCCGACGGGCAGTGGATTCTTTTCATCACGAGCGCGGGCGACACGGTCTCGAATTTCTACCGGAACAATCAGGTGATGAAGATCCCGGCCGGCGGCGGGACACCGGTCCGACTCGCCGCGGATTTCGACGAGCAGATCTTTGGGTTCACGTGGACCCCGCAGGGGATCTGGTTCGGCGCGTGGCTGGCCGGCAAGCGGTCGATGTTTCTGATGGACCCAGCCACCGGGAAGGTGAGCAGCCGGGCGATCGCCGGGATCGAATATCCGTTCGGGGCGGACGTCTCCTCCGACGGTAAATGGGCGGTCCTCGTCGCGCAGCCTAACGGGTCATCGCTGACCGAGCTCTACCGGATGGATTTGGGAGGAGCGGCCGCTCCGGTCAAGCTCACCGACGTCACCGCGCAGCTCAGCGGCTGGACGTTAGGGACGAGCGAGATGGTCCGGTGGCCGAGCCAGGACGGGACGGTGATCGAGGGGGCGCTGAGCAAGCCGAAGGATTTCCAGCCCGGCAAGAAGTATCCGCTGCTGGTCGTGATTCACGGCGGGCCCACGGGGATCGACTACCCGCAGCCGACGCCGTTCTACGTCTATCCGATTCCCGAGTGGGTCGCGAAGGGCGCCATCGTCCTCCGCCCGAACTACCGCGGGTCGGCGGGCTACGGTGAGAAATTCCGCTCGCTCAACGTGAAGAACCTGGGTGTCGGCGACATGTGGGACGTCATGTCGGGCGTGGACTACCTGATCAAGCAGGGCATGGTCGACACCACCCGGATGGGCGCAATGGGTTGGAGTCAGGGCGGCTACATCTCCGCCTTCCTCACGACAAACACGACCCGGTTCAAGGCGATCTCGGTCGGGGCCGGGATCTCGAACTGGGTTACCTACTACGTGGCGACGGACATTCATCCGTTCACCCGGCAGTATCTCAAGGGCACGCCGTGGGACGATCCGCTGACCTACGCGAAGACCTCGCCGATGACCAACATCAAACGGGCGCGGACTCCGACCCTGATTCAGCACGGCGAGTTCGACACGAGAGTCCCGCCGCAGAACGCGTTCGAGCTCTATCAAGGTCTGCAGGATCAGGGCGTGCCGACCAAGCTCGTCATCTACAAGGGCTTCGGCCACGGCATCTCGAAGCCCAAAGAGGAGCTCGCCGCAACGTGGCACAATTGGCAGTGGTTCGGCAAATACATTTGGGGAGAGGATGTGACCATCCCGCTCGATGAAGGTCCGGTTTCGACCGATCGGACCGGGAATCCGTGATCCTGACGTTCGTTTTGGCGGCGCTCCAGGTCGGGGCGCCGCTCACTCCGGGACAGGCGCTCGACCGTCGTCGGCTGAGCGGGCTTGAAGCCTCTCCGGATCTCGAGCGGGTCGCATTCGTCGTCGGGGAGCCGGCCAAAGGCGCCAAGTCGGAGCAGCACATCTACGTCGCGGGTGTTACCGGGCCCGCGCGCCGGTTCACGGCCTCTTCCTCTTCCGAGTGGTCGCCGAGGTGGTCACCGGACGGCAATCGGCTCGCGTTTCTATCGGACCGGACCGGGAAATCGCAGATCTGGATCATGGCCGTCGATGGCGGAGAGTCCCGTCAGCTCACGGACGTAAGGACCGCGATCGGCCGATTCGAGTGGGCGCCCGACGGGAAACGGATCGCGTATCTGGCCGCACCACCGAAATCAGAGGACGCGGAGAAGCGCGAGAAGGACGGTGGCGACGCGCGGGTCGTCGACTCGCTGGGATCCGAGACGTCCCTCTGGATCTTCGATATCGATGCCAAGACGAGCAAACAGCTCACGAAGCCGCCTTGGCGGGTAGACGACCTCGCGTGGCTTCCGGGCGGTGATCGGCTGGTCATCATTGCGACCAACGAGCCGGCCAAGGAGCTGACCAGCCGGATCCACGCGATCGATCCGGCCGGCGGCGACCCGCTTCAGATCTCCGCACCGAAAGGTCCGTTCGGCGGCGTTCGCGTCTCCCCCGACGGGAAGCTCATCGCGTACCTCGCCTCTCGAGTGGACGGGCCTAGTCCGCACGACCTCTTCGTTCAGCCGCTCAATGGCGGACCCGCTACCAATCTCACCGCCAAGTCGATCGACCGGCCCGTGTCGCGTTATGTCTGGCTCGCGGACGGATCCATGCTGGTCATGATCCAGGACGGATTCGTCGAAAAGCTCGGCCGGCTCGAACGCGACGGGACCTTTGCGCCGATGGCGGGGCTGCCGGCTTCGCCGAACGACTTCGCGCGGAGCCGGACCGGCGTGTTCCTGATTGCCGA
>JBDTOH010000057.1:0-16845 GCA_039933355.1 Gemmatimonadota bacterium
TCCCTCGCCGCCTCGCGCGCCGCCCGCTTCGCGCACCTGGCCAAGCCGTTCAAGCTCTTTCTGGCGGCGTACTTCACGCTGGCGCTGCTCTGGCTCGCGCATTCCTCCGCGCGGGTGGGCCTCGCCGTCATCGGCATGGGTGTCCTCGGGTTCTTGGGGTGGCTCATCGTTCAGCGCTTCTTCCCCGGACCGTCGAGCGGATTCCCGTGGGGCGTGGCGCTGGTCGCCGCGGGGACTGTGGCGCTCCATCTCTATCAATCGTTCCGCGACCACGTGCGCACGCCCCCGCCCAATCCGGCCGAAGACCGCGCTCCGGTGACCGCGACGCCGGGCGATCATCGGGCCTGGCTCACCCGGCAGCAGGCGCTCCTGCTCGAGGTCGGCACGTTCGCGCTGCTGCTCCTCCTCTTCGCCGGCTTCGGGCACGACATCGTGTGGTTCCTGTTCAGCGGCTCGGACAGCGCCGTGATGACGGCGGTTAGGCGCGCGGGCGGGTGGGGCGGGCTGCTCCTCGCGATCGGCTCCGCCATCTACACGGCCACGAAGGCGTCCCCGTCGTCGGCGAGCGGAGAGAGCAAGCCGCCGGGCAAGATCGGGTCGCTCCTGGTCTTCATCGCCCCGCCTCTCGTGTTGCTGGCTCTCGCGCTCGGGTTCGGGGTGCTGGCGCGCAGGCTCCTGGTGGCCACGATGACCCTCCCGGCGAACGTGCTCATCCTCGCCAACGCCGCTGCGTGGCTTGCGCTGCTCGAGGTTGTCTTCGCGGTGTTCGAGAGCTACAACGATCCCGATTCCGGGCCCGACGAGGGCTCGTT
Organism: Gemmatimonadota bacterium; assembly: GCA_039933355.1. Taxonomy (GTDB): domain Bacteria; phylum Gemmatimonadota; class Gemmatimonadetes; order Gemmatimonadales; family GWC2-71-9; genus SHZU01. The sequence continues at coordinate 813 of JBDTOH010000057.1, forward strand.
CTCGTGGCGCCGGTTCGTTCCCGATCCGATCCTCCGGCTGATCGGCCAAGAACGGACGGCGTACAACGAGAAGCGGCGGTGGCTCTACATGTTCTCGCCCCGCGGATGGGCCCGGGTCGCCGCCGGTGCGGGATTCGCCGCCGTGCTTCTCCTCTCCACCGATCACTCGTTGCGCGGCCTGTGGACCGCGATGAAGAGCGTTCCGACTACGTTCCTTTCGATTGCAATCTTTGCGGGCATCGCCGGGCTGAGCTGGGCGCGGCGCGACTGGAAGGTTTCGCTGGGGAGCGCCCGTCCCGTCGCCCTCCTCACCATTGCATCCGTCACCGCCGCCCTCGGCGTCCTGGCGAACGGGGGCCTCGGCAACCTGCTTCAGGGCACCGCACTCCTGGCCGCTCTCCTGTGGATCGCGTTGCTGGTGGGTGCCGTGGTCGGGATCGGCTGGCTCGCCGACCCTAACCTTCTCTCCATGCACGGCTTCTACAAAGGACGCCTTACGCGCGCGTACCTCGGAGCATCCAACACCGCGCGCGACAACGAGGAGATCACCGAGGCCGCCCCGGGCGACGACATCAAGCTGACCGATCTGTGGAATCACGCCGAAGGGGGACCGTATCACCTGGTGAACACGACGCTGAGCCTGGTCGGCGGGTCCGATCTGGCCACGTCTCAGCGGTCCGCCGAGAACTTCATCATGTCGAAGTACCACTGCGGCTCGGCGCGGGCCGGCTATCGCTGCACCGGCGACTACATGTCCGGCGAGCTCACGTTAGGTACTGCCGCGGCCGTATCGGGCGCGGCCGTCAGTCCTGTGATGGGATCGGTGACGCCGAGCGCCGCGCTCTCTCTCCTGCTCTCGCTGATGAACGTCCGGCTGGGATTCTGGGCGCCGACCCCATCGGGACGGCGCTGGCAGGAGCCCCACGCGCGGCTCTGGCCGTTCTACCTGCTCCGGGAGACTCTCGCAAACACCGGCCAGATCGGCACCTACTGCTACCTGACGGACGGCGGGCATTTCGACAACACCGGGCTCTACGCGCTGATCGAGCGGGGCTGCCGCTACATCGTGTTCTGCGATTGCGGCGCCGATCCCAAGCTCGGCTTCCAGGACGTCGGCATCGCGATCCGCCGCTGCCGGATCGACTTCGGCGTCGAGATCACGCTCGACATCGCGAAGTACGAGCACCCCGATCCGGGGAACCTCGCGCGTGAGGAACACGTCGTCAAAGGGACGATCGTCTATCAGGACGCTCACCTCCGCATGCTCGGTATCGCGCCGACTCCTGACGCGAAGCAAGGCGTGATTCTGTGGATCAAGCCCGTCGTCCGGCCGCAAGATTCGGCGGATGTCCGGCAGTATCAGCTCGGCCTGCCCGACTTTCCGCAGCAGTCGACCGCCGATCAGTGGTACGACGAGAGCCAGTTCGAGAGCTACCGGCGCCTTGGCTACGACAGCGCGCGCCAGGCGTTCGAGCCCGCGCCGGGGACCGCAGCCGTGGCCCCCGGTAACTATGCAGCCATCAAGACGCTCTTCTAAGCGCGGACGACAAGGGACACGTGCTCCCGCCGGGGACGAGCGCAGTTTCCTCATCGCCTTGTCTACAGATTCCTCAAGGCTGAAGAAGGCTCGAGCATCAATGATCGATCCGATGGATCCGCCCAATCCGTCGGATCCGCACACCGTGCCCACGAGTGACACCAAGCCGAAGAGGTGGCAACGCCGTGTGCGTTAGGCGGATGACCGGCTGCGGATGATTTGCACCGTCACGCGGGATTGTGGTTACATCCACCGGAGAAGTCGCGGTACCGTTGGGCATGCCGAGTTTCGTCTTCCCGGAATCGGGGCCTGATGCGTTGATCGGGATCATTCCCGGGTGGATCAGGTCTTGCGGCAATGTCGTATCTGACATATACTATCCGAGGCGGGACACCCCGCTCGTCTGGCTGCACGGGGAGGTCAAAAGCCCGCCGTTCGCCGCCGCCGCCAGGCTCGAGGCGGGAGCTCTGCTCCGGCGGATCCAACGCGGAGAGAAGCTGAGCTTGCCTCACTCCCGTCCGCTGCCGTCGATCGGCGTGCGGTGCCATGGGCTACGGATCCCGGACGCCGGAGCGACTTGGCGGCTCGTGTACCGCGTTGACGCGGACGCAGTGTTGATCGCGGCGGTCTTCTGCAAGAAGACGCGGCAGACACCTGGACTCGTGATCGAAACCTGTCAGGGGCGGCTCCGGGCATACGACGCCGCGGCCGTCGAGGAGGATTAGTGGACAAGCGCAAACAACGACGGGTCGAGGCGGCCGGATGGCAGGTTGGGACCGCCGCCGAGTTTCTGGGTCTGTCGGCCGCCGAGGCGATCCTGGTCGAGATGAAGCTACGATTGAGCGCGGCGTTACGGGTCCGGCGGACGGCCCGGAAGGTGTCGCAAGGGGAGCTGGCGAAGCGACTCGGGTCGAGCCAATCCCGGGTCGCGAAGATGGAGGCGGGAGATCCGACCGTATCGATCGAGCTACTGCTCCGCGGCCTGCTGGTGCTGGGGGCGACCTCCCGGGATCTCGCGAAGGCGCTCCGAGAGCCCAAGTCCCGGGCGGCCGCCTAACAAATCGGCAGCGGGGGCCGCCGGGCCGAGACCGGCGGCTCCGTTAGGCGGCCGGTAGCTCGAAGACGAACCGGGCGCCGCCGTCCTCGGAGGACTCGAGGCGGAGCGTGCCGCCGTGTCGCTCCGCCACCCACTGGGCGATCGACAACCCGAGACCGCTGCCGGGCACCTGGGTCTTCCCCCGCGCGAAGCGCGCGAAGACCCGCTCGCGGTCCTCGTTCGTGATCCCGGGCCCCCAGTCCCGAACGTGAACCCAGGCGATCGGCCCGGCGCCGTCGCCCTCCCTCACGCCGGTGCTCACCTCCACAGCCCCCGGCGCCGCGTGGATCAGCGCGTTCTCGATGAGCGAGAGGAGCGCACGCTCGACCAGCGGCTTGTGGGCGGACACCGGAGCGCTCTCGAACCGCTCGAGGCGGATCGAGCGGGTTTGCACCGCGGGGAGCCGGGCGATGCGGACCAGGAGATCGGAGACCAGGTCGTCGAGAAAGATCCGCTCCCGGGTGAGGGTCGCGGCGGCGTCGTCGCCCCGCGCGAGCAACAAGAGCCCGCTCACGACCGCGCCCATCCGATCGGCCTCTTCCACGATGACGCGAAGCGCCCGTTCGTCGGCGCCCTCATTCCGCGGCGATGCCAGCGCCGCTTCCGCCTCGGTCCGCACAATCGCGATCGGAGTTCGGATCTCGTGCGCGGCATCCTGGAGAAACGCCCGCTCCTTGACCGCGAGCGCGCGCTCGTGCTTGAGCGCCTGCGACAGCCGGTCGAGGAGCCGGTTGAACTCGCTGGTGAGCCGGCCGAGCTCGTCGGGGACGGTGCCGGTCCGGATGGCCGGAAATTCGTGATGCCCGCCGGCGACGAGCACGCCGACCTGCTGGGCCGCCTCCGCCACCTCGGTGATTGGGCGGAGGGCGCGCTTCGAGATCGCGACACCGATCAGCGCGCCCATCGTGAGGAGAGCGGGGAGGATCAGGAGTCCAACGATCAAGAGCGCCCGCCGCTGTCGCAGGAGCGGTCGCATCGTCACCGCGATGATGAGCCGGACATCGCCCGGCAGCATCCGCTCGATAACCCGGGCTCGGCCTTGCGGCGTCTCGACGGTGGTTGGGATCACATAGGCGCCGCGCGGCGAAGGGTTCGAGACGACCGGCGCGTCCGGCGCCCGGAGGCTGCGGCCCAGCAGATTGCCTTTGGGACCGTAGGCGGTGATGGTGCGGTCCACGTACGCGAGCTCGGTCGTGATGTGGGCGACGGTCAGGATCGGGTCGGGAAACTCGCCCCGGTCGTTCGCGAACAGCTCGGCCGCGGTGGTTCCGGTCTCCTCCAGGTTTTTGTCGAAGTCTTGCTGAAAGGCGACGCCGAGGCCCCAATAGAGGACGGCCCAGGCGATTAGGGCGAGGACGGTCACGCTCCCCACGTAGGCCGTCGCGAGCCGATAGCGCAGCCCGCGAAGCGGGTAGCTCACGAATCGGACCGCCCGGGCGCGAGCACGTATCCGGATCCCCGAATGGTGCTCAGCATGGGCGGCTCGCCGGGCGCGTCGATTTTCTTCCGGAGCCGGGCGATGTAGACATCGATCACGTTGGAGATCCGATCGGACGTGGCATCCCAGACGCTGGCGCTGATGTCGGCGCGGGAGCAGACCTCCCCCGCCCGGCGGCCCAAGTACTCGATCAGCGCGTATTCGGTGGTCGTGAGCTCGATGGCTCGCGCGCCCCGGCGGGCCGTGCGGCTTCGGGTGCCGATCACCAGATCGCCGATCTCAATCACGGACGGACGGATCTCCGGCCCGCGGCGGGAGACGGCCCGGAGCCGGGCGAGCAGCTCCTCGAACGCGAACGGCTTCACGAGGTAGTCGTCGGCGCCGTGATCGAGCCCGGCGACCCGGTCGGCGATCGCGTCGCGCGCCGTCAGCATGAGAATCGGGGTGGTGTTGCCGGCGGCCCTGAGCTCGTCGGCGAAGTCGAGCCCGTTTCCGTCCGGAAGAATGAGGTCGAGCACGATCGCGTCATAGGATTCGGATCCCACCTTCGCCCGCGCCGTCACCACGCCTTCGGCGACATCGACCGCATGCGCGGCTTGGCGGAGACCTTTCGAAAGTGAGGCCGCCAGGCGCGCTTCATCTTCGACCACGAGCACCCTCATGAGTCCCCTCGAGTGGCTGGTTGTTGCGGAGTCTGTGTAACAATCTGCGCTGGTTCGTGGGAAGGAGATAGGGGTTAGGGATTGGCCGTCGAGCACCTCCTTGCCTTCGGGCTCCGCGACGGGAGCAGGGCTAGGCCCGAGAGTTTAGGCAGCGTTCACTAACCCATCGTGTAGGCCTAAGCCCTCAACCCTCCCAACCGCGCCAGATACTCGCGCGTATCCGCAAGGTTCACGCTCAGACCGCGATCGCGGCGGGGGGCTTGATGACAATGCGATGGAAGTGCGCCCCGAGCCTTGGTGAGCCGACTGCGAGCGGAGGACCCGGGAGAGGGTTCCGCGCCCCGCGCCCGCCAGTATACCTTGTCCCGATGAATCACAGTCACCTGCAATGAGCGCACTCAGGCTCGGATCCATCGTCGCGCTCGGCGGGCAACGCTCCGCCGCACAGGCCCGGCCCTACCCTTCCAGTCTTTGCTTCCAACGCATCGCCGCCAACGGCACTACGCTCCACGTCCGGATCGGCGGCAAAGGCCCGGCACTGGTCGCCGGGGTGTATCCGTTTCCGACCAATTGAGATCATGCGGGACTAACCCCGAGACGTAAGGAGAAGGACATGGGCACAGTGACCGTTGGCCGGGAAAACTCCGCCGATATCGATCTTTACTACGAGGACCACGGCTCGGGAAAGCCGGTCGTACTCATCCACGGCTATCCGCTCAACGGCGCTTCATGGGAGAAGCAGACGACTGCGCTGCTGGCCGCGGGACTCCGGGTCATCACCTACGACCGGCGCGGGTTTGGCTGGTCGAGCCAGCCGACCACCGGCTACGACTACGACACGTTCGCCGAAGACCTCCGGAAGCTGGTGACGAAGCTCGAGCTTGCGGACTTTTCGCTCGCCGGGTTCTCGATGGGCGGCGGCGAGGTGGTCCGCTATATCGGAAAATACGGCTCCACCGGTGTGAGCAAGGCCGCAATCGTGTCCGGCGTGCCGCCCTACCTGCTCAAAGCCCCCGACAATCCCGAAGGCGTGGACATCGGTGTCTTCACGGGGATCGAGACCGCGATCAAGGCGGACCGGTTCGCGTTCTTCAGCGGTTTCTTCGCCAACTTCTACAACTTGGACGTCCTGCTCGGCAAGCGGATCAGTGAGGACGCGCTTCGGAACAGCTGGAACGTGGCCTCGACCAGCTCGGCGACGGCCACGTTCGAGTGCGTGCACACGTGGTACACGGATTTTCGCAAGGACCTGCCGAAGTTCGACGTACCGACGCTCGTTCTGCACGGTGACGCGGACCGGATTCTGCCGCCTTCGGCGTCCGGCGATCGGACCGCGAAGCTGATCAAGGGTGCGCGCCACGCGGTGATCAAGGGCGCGCCGCACGGCATGCTCTGGACGCACGCGGAGGAGGTGAACGCGGAGCTGGTGAGCTTCTTGAAATAAACGGAGCTCGAGAGTCGTGGGCGCTGGATGGTCGGCGTCCCACGACTCGGTCACCCTTCAGCATCGCTTCGATCGGCCGCCGGTCCGCGGAACTTTCGGAACGTTCGGAACAGCAGCACAAAGCTTGGGACCACGATGATAGCGCCGACGACCGTGGCGAAAAGGATGACCCGGAGCGATGCATCCGGCGCCGCAGCCGAGCGGATGGAGAGCTCCGGCTCGGCGAAGTAGGGATACTGGCTCGCGAGCCATCCCCACAGGAGCAGCGACGCCTGCAGCCCCACCAGAACCCTCGCCAACGGATACTCTCGCAGCCACAAGCGATCACGCCAATTGCCGACGCACCGGTCAGCACGTGAAACGGCAGAGCTTGGCTGGAGAACAGGAGGAGCTTCCTTCCCTCCAGAGTTGCCTCTTCGGACAGCAAGGCAGCGATCAGGGCAAGGGCGCCGGTCAGCACCGCAGCGACCAGCGCGCGAGCCCTGAAATCCTCCCGCAGGTCTCGGTCGGCGGTCTCCATCGTCAAGTACACCGCGGCCAACAGGCTGAAGAGCGAGACCGTTAGGAAACCGACCGCGATCGGAAACGGCGCCAGCCACGAGCCGAAGAAGCCGCGCGCCGGAATGTTGCTGACGAGGTGAATCCGTTCGGCGGCGACGGCACCGACACAGATCCCCAGCACGAACGGCGTGACGGTGCTGGCCGCCGCGAATATGGCGCCCCATCGGTTCTCCGCCGCGCCGTCACCGCCTCCATAGCTCCTGAACGCAAACGCGGACCCGCGGAGCACGATCCCGATGAGCGCGACGCTCAAGGGGATGTGGAGCGCAATCATGTAGGCGGAGAACGCCGGCGGGAACGACGCGAAGAAGACGACGAGCGCGAACACCAGCCAGACGTGATTCGCCTCCCAGATCGGGCCGATGGCATGGGCGATCAGCGCTCGCTGCTGCCGGCGGCGAGGGCCGGTGGCAAACAGGTCCCAGACACCACCGCCGAAATCCGCGCCCGCAAGCACCACGTAGAGATTGAGCGCGATGCCCATGATGAGCGCGATCAGCTCCGGCAGGAACGCCGTCACGGCACGGCCGTCCGGTTCGGTTCGGCACGGAGAACAATGCCCCGGATGAGCAGAGCCACGACCACCGAAAGCACGACGTAGAGCGCGGTGAAGACGATGAACGGCACCTCGAGGTGGGGCATCGGAGTCACCGTGTCGGCGGTCCGCATAACGCCGTAGATGATCCACGGCTGGCGGCCCACTTCGGTGACGATCCAGCCGGCTTCCAGCGCGATAAAGCCCAGCGGGCCGGCAACCATCAGCGCCGTCAGGAACCAGCGCGGCCGGAGCCATTCATTCGGCCGCCGCCAGCGCCGCCAGGCGACCAGCAGCGACAGGGCCGCCAAGATAGTTCCGCAGGCCAGCATCAGCTCCCAGGCCAGGCGGACGGGGAGGAGTGGAGGCCACTGGTCGCGGGGGAACTCGGACAGGCCGCGGACCGTGGCGTTAGGGTCGTGAAAGGCGAGCAGGCTCAGCAGGTACGGAATCTCGATGCCACCCTTCATCGTCCCTTGCTCGGCATCGGGCAGGCCGCCCAGCCGCACGGGCGCTCCAGACTGGGTCGCGAACTGACCTTCCAGGGCCGCGAGCTTGATCGGTTGATGCTCGGCCACGTGCTGCGCGAGGAGATCGCCGGAGACGATCTGGATGAGAGCGGCCGGCGCGGCCATCGCGAGGCTCAAGCCGATCGCCAACCGATGAAACCGCTCGCGACGCCCCTGACGGAGTCTCCACGCGTGCACCCCCGCCACGGCGAACCCCACGGCGACGAATGCGGCAAGCACCATATGGACGCTCATCGGCAGCCATGCGGTGTTGAGCATTGCCTGGACCGGATCGATGTCGGTGAACGTTCCATCCGCCAGCCGAAAGCCGGTTGGCGCGTTCATCCAGGCGTTCACGGCCATGACCATGACGGCGCTCGCGGCCCCGGCGATCGCCACGACCAGACCGGCGGCAAGGTGCACCTTCTCGGAGACCCGCTCGAATCCATAGAGGTAGATGCCCAGGAAGATCGCCTCCACGAAGAAGGCGAGGCCCTCGAGCGAGAACGGCATGCCGATGATCGCGCCCGCGTGCTTCATGAACCCCGGCCACAAGAGCCCGAGCTCGAACGAGAGGACGGTTCCCGAGACGGCCCCGACCGCAAAAAAGATCGCGGTGCCCTTGGCCCATTGTTTCGCGAGATCGAGGTAGACCGCTTCCCGCGTCCTCTGCCACCGCCACTCGGCGATCACCATCAGCGCCGGCATCGCCACCCCGATCACCGCGAAGACGATGTGAAACATGAGCGACACGGCCATCTGAGAGCGGGCGGCGAGGATGTCGGTCATCGGTTCAAGCGCCGGCCCCGCCGAAGTGACGGCGCACGATGATCCGCACCGTCCGCCGGGATCCGGGCGTGAGAAATCGCTCGAGCACGCCGCCGCCCCCCTGATTGATATTGAACGTGCCGAACGAGGCGTACTTCGCCTGAAAGAGGTTGGTGCCCGCCGCCAGCATTTCCCAGCCCCGACCACGCCAGCCTAACCGTGCGTCCGCGACAACATACGAGTCGAGCTTCGGCTCCTGATTCGCCTCGTCACCGCGGAGGTATTGGGAGCCGAGGTAGCGAGCGTCGGCCCCGGCATGAAGGCCTCCGGGAAGCTGAAACGAGCCGCCGAACTTGAATTGATGGGCCGGGACGAGCGGCATTTTGTTGCCCGGCACCACCTGGTTCTCTCCCCCGAAGTCCTCGCGCACGCTGAAGATCTCGGCGGCGCTCTCGAAGGTGGCATCGGTATATGCGTAGCTGGCGTAGACCGAATGACCGGCTCTCAGGCGGAGATCGGCGGAAAGCTCGACGCCCTGGCGGCGGGTCTTCTCCAGGTTGGTGAAGAACCCGTCGAGGGTGCTACCGGCCGGCGCGGCGTCGGACGGCGCGAGGATGATGTCGTCCCGCACGTTCGTCCGATAGGCCGAAGCGCTGAGCGTGAGCGACGCCGTTGTCATTCGGCCACCCACTTCGAACGTGATCGCACGGACCGGCCTGATCGGGGGGTCATCCCCGAGGGCGAACGGGAGCGGGCAGGGAGCCTCGGGGTCGGCGCAGGCCAGCTCGATCACGGCCGGCGCCCGGAACGCGCCGCCTAACGACCCGTACGCCGAGAACGGCCCGCCCAATCGCACCGTGATGCCGGCTCGGGGGCTCAGATGCGCGTAGGTGCTGGTCGTGTCGCGGGCCGGGTTCAGCTGGTTCCGAAACGGGATCGTGACAAGGTCGTAACGAACCCCGGCGGACAGGGTCAGCCGGCCGACGGTGAGATCCGCCACCGCATACGTGCCGACGTCCCAGGTCGGGCTCTTGACGAAGGTGGTTTGCACGACATCGCCCGCGAGCTTGGTCGAATCCGCGAAGAGCTCCACCTCGGAATGGCCGGCGGAACCCTCGGCCCCGAACCTGAGATCCAGGCGACCCGTGCCCACGCTCAGCTCCCGGCGGTAGTCGGCAGTGCCGCCCACGGTTCGGTTGCGTGAGAGGCCGAGGGTGTTGGGATCCTCTTGCTGATTGACGTTGAAGCGCGTCGCGCGGTGGCGGCGGGCATAGGCTGACGCAGAGAATTGTCCGCGACCCGCGCGACGGTACCCGCTCAAGGCAACCTGCAGATTGTTCAGGTCTTCGTAATCGTGCGCACTGAGGTTGGAGTCGGGCCTCAGGGAATACATGCTCTCTGGCAGCGACCCCGCGGTTTCCGCGCGGGACCGTGCCGCTATCCCCTGAAGCCGGATGCCCCACCCTGCGGTTAGGCGGCCCACATTGAAGAAGCCGTTGTACTGCTTGGAGCCCGTGACCTGGCGCCAGCCGTCGTCGCGATCGTAGCCGCCGGCGACGTAGTAGCTCCACGTGCCGCTTCCGAGGGATCCGGCGATCGACGCATCACTGCCAAACGTCGTGTAGCTGCCGCCGGACAGCTCGACTTCGCCGCGGGTGGCGCCGCCTCCGCCGTCGGTCACCAGATTGATCGCGCCGCCGAGGGAATTGCGGCCGAGCAGTGAGGCAGTGCCCGATAACAGCTCGACCCGCGTGACCCGCTGGAGCGGCAGCAGGTCGAAGTTCACCTGCGCGGCGTCGGGCTCGTTCTGGCGAATTCCGTCGAGAAAGACGGAGATTCCCTGGGGCAATCCAACCACCGGCGAGGCGAAGAATCCCCGATATGAGAGCGAGACCTTGCGCCCCGCGCCGAGGTCGTCGTAGGTCGAGATGCCAGGCTGGGCCGACAGCAGGTCCGTCAACAGACGGGGCGCGCTGAATTCGATCTCGCTCTTGGTGATGATCGCCGTGCGGGCCGGTACGCCGGAGCCGACTCGAGGCGCAATAGCCGTGAGGATCGAGCCAACCACCTCGATCGGCTGGAGCCGGGCGGCGACCGTCGTATCCCGGCGGGTACTGTCCGGCTTCTGTGCCACGGCCTGTTGGCTGTAGGCGAGGGCAAGCAAAAGGGCGGTCGCGAGTGGGCGCATCAGCGTCGATGGCAATTGGTGGTGAAGCCGTTCGGGTCGACCTCAAACCCATCATCGTCGAGGCGTGAGCGGCCGCCCCCTCGGCCTAACACAATCGGTGCCTCAGAGGAGAGGCTACCGGCGCCCAACCGCTAGATCCCTAACGCGTCGCGGGCAATCACTTCCTCGAAATCTTCGGCGCCGCCTAGCAGGTTTTGCAGATGCAGCGCGCGCTTGAGGTGCAGGTGGAGATCGTACTCCCAGGTGAAGCCGATCCCGCCGTGTGCCTGAAGGCTCGTCGTGCACGCGTGGCGATAGGCGGCCGTGGCCGTCAGGCGCGCCAGCGCCACGGCTCGGCGCTGGTCCTCGCTCCCACGGTCGACCGCCCACGCCGAATACAGATAGGCCGACCGGGCGCTCTCGATCTCTCCGAACAGATTCGCGAGCGGGTGTTGGACCGCCTGAAAGGTGCCGATCGGAACCCCGAACTGGACCCGCTGCTTCACATAGGCAACGACCTGAGCGAAGACGGCTTCAGCAGAGGCGACGGCGATCGCGGCGATCCCCACGTTGGCATAGGCGAGAATCCGCTCGACCAAGGTCCAGTCGCCCAAGACGTCCGAGTCCGCCACGGTCACGCCATCGAGCCGCAGCGTTCCGTAACGGCTGGCCGAATCGACCGAGCGATTCTCTTCGATCCAAACCCCGGGAGCTTTGGCGTCGAGCAGGAAGACGACCGGCCCTTGACGACCTCGAGCCACGACGGCAATGCCGTCAGCGCCTAACAGATCGGGGACAAACCGCTTCTCGCCCTTCAACGAGTAGCGACCCTCGCCGGCCGATTCTGCGGACAGCGCGAGCCCGCCGGGCGACGGCAGCCCAGCGTCTTCGAGCAGCGCCAACGTGACCCGCCTGCCGCCGCCGGTCAGATCCTCGAGCCACGCCTGCCGCAGACCGTCGTTGGCGGAGAGCGCCACGGCGGGTACACCGAGAGTGGCTGCGCTGAAGAACGGTCCGGGCACGAGGGCCTTGCCCAATTCTTCCAATACGATGGCGAGCTCGGTTATGCCGAGACCCAGACCACCGCGCTCCTCGGGTACCAGAATGGCAAGCCAGCCTTGCGTCGCGAGCGCTCGATACGCCTCGGCCGAGACGCCGTCCGGGTCGTCGGCCATCGCGCGGACCCGTTCGATCGGGAACTCCGCTCCGCATAACGCCGCGGCGCTCTCTCGGAGCATGCGGCCCTCTTCGCTCAGCGTCGCGCTCATTGGCTCTTCTCCTTGGCGCCGCCCCGGCTCAAACCGAGAACCCGCTCGGCCACGATGTTGCGAAGGATCTCCGAAGTCCCGCCTTCGATCGAGTTGGCGAGCGAGCGGAGGTACCGCTTGAGCCAGGCGCCCTCGTCGCCGCGCTCCGCGTCCCGGCCGCTCACCAGCTCGGCGTAGGGCCCGAGCACCTCCACGGCCAGCTCCTGCATCGCCTGGTTCGACGTGGCCCAGATCAGCTTGAAGATCGAGCCGATCGGGCCTGGATCGTCGGCAGCGGTCTTCCCTGCGCGCATCCGGAGGTTGCTGAGCCGCATGGTCTCGGCGACGCCGTAGAAATGGACCAGCTTGCGGCGGACCAGCGGATCGGCGCTCAAAGGCCGGCCGTTCCGGGTCAGCCGTTTGGTGAGCGAGACCACGTCGCGGAGCTCGCGTTTGAAGTTCGTGTACACCAGCGCCGCGATGTTCGTCCGCTCGTGCATCAGCGTTCGAATGGCGACGCGCCAGCCGTCGTTCTCCGGGCCGAGGAGGTTGGCCTTGGGCACGCGCACGTCGGTGAAGAAGATCTCGCTGAACTCGGAGTCGCCGGTGATCTGGCGGATCGGCCGGATCTCGACGCCGGGCGAGCGCATGTCGACCAGAAGGTAGCTCAAACCTTTGTGCTTGGCCGCAACCGGGTCGGTCCGCACGAGCAACAAGCACCAGCCGGCGATCGGACCGAAGGACGTCCAGATCTTCTGCCCGTTGACTACGTAGTGATCGCCGGAGGGCACCGCGGACGTGGCCAGGTTGGCGAGGTCGCTCCCCGCGTTAGGCTCCGAGAAGCCCTGGCACCAGATCTCCTCGCCCGAGACGATCTTCGCCAGATACCGGTCCCGCTGCGCCGGCGTCCCGAACGACATGATGGTCGGGCCGGCCATGCCGATGCCGATGATAGTGAACGGCACCGGCGTGCGGTAGGCTGCCATCTCGTCATTGAAGATGAATTGCTCGGTCGGCGTCGCATCGCGGCCGCCATATTGCTTGGGCCAGGTGATCGCGCCCCACCCGCCCTGGTGGAGCTTCGTCACCCATTGGTGAGACGCCGCATGCTGGCCGGCCTCGTCCGCGGGTTTGGGCCAGGCGGGCGTGCCGTAGTCGCCGGGCACGTTGGCCTGGAGCCACGAGCGAATCTCGTCGCGGAACGCGAGCTCAACGGGAGAGAGGGAGAAGTCCATGAGGTCCTCGGAAATCGGAAGTCGGGCGTTAGGTAATCGGAAGTCGGGAATCGGGAATCGGCATTGGGCGGCGGTCAGTTCCCGACGGCCGACTTCCCATTCCCGATTTCCGAAGGCCCCTTCCGGAGCCCTTCCAACAGTGCGGTACCGTCTGGGGCGCCCAAACCCGTGCACGCATCCCAGCCGATCGTCGCGCGGTAGTAAACCGGCTTGCCGCGCTTCACCGCAAGATCGTTATGTCCCTCGCGAATATCACGAAAGGCGCCACTCTCAGCCAGTTGATAGAGCGCCGGCGTGAGCCAGCCAAGCGGCCGACCGACCTGAGCGGAGAGACGAGCGACGAGCGCGGCCCAGATCGGCGTCGCCGCGCTGGTGCCGCCGCCGACGAACGGCTTCCCTAACAGGCTCATCGCGACGCCCGGATCGAAGCCGGCGTGGGCCGCCACGTCCGGAATCCACCGGCCTTTGAACGAACGTCTGGTACCGGCGAGCCAGGTATCCCCCGGCTTGGGTGCGGACACGCCCGCCTGAAATGGCGGCTTGGGGAAATGGCCGCTCATCCCCCCGCCGCCGGCCATGTTCGTGCCGAGCAGCGATTCGAGCCAAGTTACCTCGCAGCGGCCGCGTTCGTCGTCGCGGAAGCTGAGGCCTCCGCAGGCGAGAGACCACGTGCTCGTCGCGGGGTAGTTGACGCTCCGCTTCGGCGAAGGCCGGGGAGAATTGCGCGAGCCGAAGTCGCCGGTGGAGCAGCACACCGTGGCTCCCCTGCGACCCGCCGCTTTGATGGTCCCGTGGAGCACTCGCAGCTTCATCCGGCCCCACGAGCTTTCGGCCATTCCCCAACTGCACGAGATGACCGACGCCGGCTTTCTGGAACGGGACGCGGGGCCCGACACGGAGCCGGGATACGGGAGGCCGATCTCCGCGTAGATCGCCCGGCGCCAGCCGTCGGCGCTCGGCGGGCTGAACACGAGATCGACCGCGGTGTCGGGCATGAGGCTGCAGACGATCTGCGCGTCCATCGTGGCCTCGACCGTGTCCATGAAGCTCTGGAAGCGGGTCCCATACTTCGCCGCCAGCTGCTCAAACGTCATACCGGAGCGCCAGTCGCGCCGGATCGCCAGCAGCGTGGGCCCATCGACCGGAGAATTGCCGGGCGACTCTCCCGCGCCATCGGTGATCTCGAGCACCCGGATCGGAGCCGTCCTCGCGAGCGCGCGAAGGTCCTCGGCGTGGATTCCGCCGCCGAACTCCAGCACCGCGATCCGGCCGGCCCCGCGGGTCGCGGGCGGGAAGCGGTAGAGCTTCGCGATCTCTGCCGGGGTGAGGGATCGGGATCCGGGCCGGGCCGGACGGGCATGCGGCCGGGCGTGGGGAATCGTGTCGAGACCTAACACGCCCTCGACCAGCGCCGCGACCTGGCCCGGCAGCTTGATCGGCCCGCCATGCGCGCGATAGCGGCCGAGCTCGTGCTGGTACTCGCGCTGGCGAATCCGGCACGCCCGGTCGAAGGCGCCGATCGGACCCTCCAGGACGACGTCGTGCCGGGCGGCCGATACGTCCACGATCGTCAGCCCTTCCTTCCTGGCGATGCCGAGGATCGCCCGGACGACTGCCGCGGGCGGAGCATAGAGGGCGGTGAACTCGGCGATGCCCATCGGAGACCGCTCGGTCGGCCAGGCGGCCCCATAGGCTTTGGCTTTGACGAGCGCCGGGTGATCGTTAGGCAGGCGGGGCCGCTTCAGCACCACGGTGACCTGGATCCGCCGGTCCGGGTCCGCGGCGGCCACATCGACGGCGCCGGGAGGATGCACCGGACTGCTGCCGGCGAGCGCCCGGTGGGGCTGGATCATGGCGCTTCGTTGACTTCGTGCGCGGCGCGATGACCCGACTCGATCGCGCCTTCCATCCAGCCCGGCGAGGGCGAGGTATGGTCTCCGGCGAAAGAGATCCGTCCTTCCGCGGCGGCGATGTTAGGCATCAGGCGCTGCATGTCGCCGGGGCGGAACCAGCAGTAGCCGCCGCGGGCCCACGGATCGTCATCCCAGATCTTGGTCGTGCCGCCACCGAGCGGGGCACCGATCCCCGGAAAGACCTCGGCGATCTCGGCATAACTCAGGGCCTGCCGCCGATCCTCGGTCAGAGCGGCCATGCCGCGGGCCCGGGCGCCGGCCGAATAGGACTCGATGATCCCGTGAGCACCGAACTGGACGATGGTCGGGTCGTGGAGCCATTGGCACGGCAGGTCGGTGTTCGCCGTATCGATCATCACGGGTGCGGACCCGGCCGGAGCCCCGGGCATGATCCAGGTCTTCGTCGCAGTCGGCACGTACACGCGGCACACCGAGGTGTTGAGCAGCTCGTTGATCGCGTGCTGTTTGGGCGGGCTCATGGGGGGGGCGACCTCGACCTCCCTGAGCGTGGCAAAGGGCATCGCGCACACCACGTAGTCGGCGGTGAGGCGCTCGGCGCCGGCGGCAGTCCGGCAGGTGACGGCCACCGAGTCTTTGCCGGGCTCGATCTTCACGACCGGGCTCTGATACCGGATCTTCGCTCCGAGCCGTTTCGCGAACGCCTTGGGCAGACTGTCGTTGCCGGCGGTCATCGTGAACGCCTGCGGCGGCGGCGGTCCTTGCGGCGCGGACCCGGGCGCCGGCGGATCAAACAGAGTGGAGAGCTGGATGTGAGGCGGGAGAACGTTGATCCCGAGATCACGCAGCAGCATCAGCGCCGAGACTTCGTCGACGCCGTCGCCCCAGAGGTCGAAATACCCGAGCCGCATCATCGCAATAGCGCCCTGCGATGCGCCTGCCTGCTCGAGGAACTGCCCATGG
>JBDTOH010000058.1:0-16741 GCA_039933355.1 Gemmatimonadota bacterium
CGTCATAGAATTGACCCACGCTCCAACCGTTCACGCCCTCATTCCGCAAAGCCTCCTGGAGGCGATTCGGAACCTCGACACCCCACTCGACGACGGCCTCGGCTTGGCCGAGCTCGCCGCGGAGACGGTCACGAAACGACTCGGGCTGAGCACCACCGTTCTGGCTCAGATCGAGCGCTATCGGGAAGCCGCGGACGCGGAGGACCCTGTGTCGCTCGAGGAGGCGGTCGCGGTCTTTCGGCTCGTGGGCCGGCGCCCCGATGCATCGCTCGTCTTCTCGGACGCGGGCCGGCGGGCCGCTCGTTACGCGGCGCGCTCCCTGTCCGGTGTCAAGCGCGGCTTGCGGCGGCTGCTCCCCCGGAGAGTGCGGCGGCGGCTCGGCGTTAGGGCGGCCGGACGGGTCGCGCGGAAGGTCTTCGGCGTCGAGCTCAGGGCGCAGCCTGGAATCACCGTCCGGCTCATCGACAGCCTCGCCGCCGAGGCGGAGGTGATCGGCACCGGGTGCTACTTCTACAGCGCGCTCTTCAGCGAGCTGCTCCGGGTCACCAGCGGGTTCGAGGGCGCTATGGTCCACGAGCGGTGCGTGAGCCGGGGCGACCAGGCATGCGAGTGGAAGGCCGCTGAGGCGGAGCGTTACGACTAGAGGAGGTTCGGTGAAACATCTCGCATCGCTCGACCGCGACGCCCTTCGCGCGGCGCTCGGGGAGGCCGGCGCCGAGGGCTGGTTCCTGTTCGAGTTCAAGGGCATGAACCCGGTGTCGCTCCGGATGCTCGGCATAACGGCGGGCACTCGGCGGTTGTTCGTCTACCTTCCGAAAGACGGCGAGCTGGTCGCGATCGCGCACCGGATCGAGCAGGACCAGATTCGGGGCTTTCCCGGCCGAGTGGTTCTGTACTCGCGCTGGCAAGAGCTGGAAGCGGCGATCCGCGAAGTCGTGGCGGGCCGCACGATCGCGATGGAAGTCTCGGCGCACAACGCGGTGCCGTATCTCGACCGGGTCCCTTGGGGAATGGTCGAGCTGATCCGGTCTCTCGGTGCGACGGTGGTGTCGAGCGCGCCGCTCATCACGGCGTTCACGGCGCGGTGGAGCACGGAGGAAGCCGCCGACCACATCGCCGCCGCCGAGATTCTTTCGCGCGTGGCGCAGCGGGTGATTCGCGACGTCATCCGTCGTGGCGAGGCGGTGACGGAGTCTGCGGTCCAGGCGCGAGTGGTCCGCGAGCTGACGGACGAAGGACTCTGGGTCGATCCCGACCACATGTTGCCAATCGTCGGGTTCGGCCCCAACGCCGCGAATCCCCACTACAGTCCGATCCCCGGGCAGGATCGAACGCTGGCCCCCGGCGAGGTCGTGCTTGTGGACCTCTTCGCGGCGCGGTCGGATCACACGGTCGCGGCCGACCAGACCTGGATGGGGTTCAACGGCGCGGACCCGCCGGAGGAGGTTCGTACGGTCTGGACGGTGGTCCGGGACGCGCGGGATGCGGCCCTCGCGGAGGTGTGGGGTCGGGCCGCGGCTGGACGTCCCATAATGGGCTACGAGGTGGACCAGGTCGCTCGTGGAGTCATCGAACGGGCTGGGTACGGCGCCTACTTCGTTCATCGGACCGGCCATTCGATCGATCGCGACCTGCACGGGTCTGGCCCGCACCTCGATGATTACGAAACGAGGGATGATCGCGTCATCGTCCCGGGAGTGGGCTTCTCGGTCGAGCCGGGTATCTATCTGACGGGTCGGTTTGGAGTTCGAAGCGAAGTGAATGTCTACTGGTCACCCGGCGGTCCGCAGGTGACCCCGGCGGAGCCACAGCGGGAGCTCATTCTTCCCTAGGGGCTTGCGTCGAAGCGCCAGCTGAAGGGGAACGTGCTCTCAACTCTGCTCCGAATAATCGCGTTGCTGGCCGGCCAGGCGAAACCCGATACGGCGCTGATTGTCACAGCCGTTCGGTTCTTTCGAGCCGATCCGGCACAGGCGCCGGGTCAGACCCAGGTCACCGCGTTCATCCGGCTTCCGGCCGAGCTCGCCCGGCCGGGCCGCTCGGGGGAGACCAGTGTGGCGCTGGCGATTCGGGTTGCGGACGAGCACGGGAACACCCTCTACGAACAGAACTGGCAGAAGCGCTCCGCGGTGCCGTCCCCGCGGGGTCCCGCCGACCGGCTCGACCTGATCCGGTTCTCGCTCGGCGCGGGCAGCTATCGACTCGAGGCGAACGCGGTGGACTCCGTGTCGGGGCGGCGGGCTCGAGCGGTGGTGCTGGTGGAAGGCTACACGTCGCAGCCGTTCGCGTCGGACTTGCTCTTGAGCCCCCTGGTCCGTCCGGTCGCCGCGCAGGACACTATTCCGCAGCCGGGCGAGTTTCGCCGGGGCGGTTTGATCGTCGCGATCGCGCCGGATGTCGTGGTCGGCGGGACGGGCGCGACCCTCTCGTATTTCTTCGAGACCTACTCCGGTACCGCGCTCGACGCCAAGCTCGCGCTGGCGGTCCGCGACTCGGCGGCCGGGACCATGAAGCGAACCGGTCCGTTCAACGTGAGAGTGGCCGCGGGCATCGGGCTCTTGAGCGGGCAGATCGATGTCGCAGACCTGAGCCAGGGAGCGTACGAGCTGGTCGCCACGCTCACATCGGCGGGACAGAAGACCGACCGCGCCTCGGCGTTCCGGATTGATCCCGCGGTCGCGATGACGCCCGCCGCGCTGTCCGACGAAGCGTACTTCGCCACGCTCCAGAGCCCGCAGCTCGACCTCGCGTTCGCTCCGCTCTCGGTCATCGCGCCGCCTAACGAGCTCGCGGCCTGGTCGCAGGCCCGCACCGACGACGAGAAACGAGCCCTCCTCGCGGGGTTCTGGAAGAAGCGGGACCCGGCGCCCAAAGTGGTGGGGAACGAGCGGCGGGCCCAGTTCTATGAAGGCGTGATCTACGCGAACGCGTTCTATGCCGACGGCCGGCGCCGGCTCGCGGGCTGGGAGACGGACCGGGGTCGGGTGTTTCTCCGCCAAGGACCGGCGACCCAAGTTCTCCAGCGCCAGCAGCGCGGTCCGGTGCCGACATATGAGGTCTGGCGCTACTTCGATCGGGGCGGCCGGTACTACATCTTCGTCGATCGAGGCGCCGGGAACTATCAGCTGGTGCGGGGTAACGATCCAGCGGAGCCGGGCGACCGGCGATGGCAGGAGATTCTCACTCCAAAGGGAGTCAGGGAGGTCGTGGGGTTTCTGGGGCGGGAAGTGCTCATGCCGTAGGCGGGCGGCAAAACACGGCGGCAGGTCGGTGCGGTCGTGAATCTATGATCCCGAGCGTGAGCGAGGGGGTAACTCCGCGGGGCTCGGTCGCCGCGACCTAGAGTCCTCGCTTCGCTCGGAATGACAGGAGTGGAGGCAATGTATGTTTCGCCTTGCCGCCTTGCCGCCTTGCCGCCTTGCCGCCTTGCCGCCTTGCCGCCTTGCTAGTGCCGATGCTCCACCGGTGCCGTGTCCGGATGGGTGAGCAGCACCAGCTCCGGCGGAGGAGTCCGGTGACCGAACGGGATCAATCGGTCGACCCCCATCGCCACGAAGAGGAGGGCGAGGTAGAGCAGGGAGTACTTGTACATCCGCCAGGCCGTCGGCGTGACCGTGGACTCGCGCAGGAGCTGGAAGCAGTACCACAAGAGCCGCCCGCCTAACAACAGCGCCACGGCGCCGTAGACCAGCCCCTGGTGCCCCGACAACGTCGGCAGCAGCGTGAGGGGGAGCAGGAGCAGGGTATAGCAGAGCATCTGGATCTTCGTCTGCCGGTCGCCCCGCACCACGGGCATCATCGGGATCCCCGCTTTCGCGTAGTCCCCCTGCTTGATCAGCGCGAGCGCCCAGAAGTGGGGCGGGGTCCAATAGAATATGATCGCGAAGAGATAGACGGCCGCGAGGTCGATCCGGTTCGTCATCGCGGCCCACCCCACGAGCGGCGGAAAGGCGCCTGCTGCGCCGCCGATCACGATGTTCTGGGGTGTGATTCGCTTGAGCCAGACGGTGTAGATGAAGACGTAGAACAAGAGGCCGGCGAGCGCGAGCCAGGCGGACAGCGGGTTCACGAAGCGCCAGAAGATCGCAAACGACACCGCGCCGAGGGTGACGCCGTAGAGGAGAGCGGCACCGGGTGGGATCCGGCCCGATGGGATGGGCCGCGTAGCAGTTCGGGCCATGCGGGTATCGATATCCCGATCGAACCACATGTTGATCGTATTGGCCCCCCCGGCCATCAGGTACCCTGCGAGCATCACCCAGCACACCAAGCCGAACGAGGGAAGCCCCTGATCGGTGATGAACATGGGAGCCACTGTCGTCAGGAGCAGCAGCGAGATGATCCGCGGCTTGGTGAGGGTGATCAGATCTTTGAGAATAGACGGCATCAGGAGTCGGCAGTCGGAAGTCGGAAATCGGAAGTCGGGAGCGACATCCGACGTCCCCTGTCATTAACCCCTCGACAGGCCGTAGAATATAGCCTGGGCCGCGGTTCGGATCCCCTGGCCCGCCCGATTTGTGTCTTTCCGAGTCCCGAGTCCCGACTTCCAACTTCTGACTGCCGATGACCGAAGACCGCCTGCCCCGTTCCGTCGGCCTCGTTGGCGCCATTGCCGTTCTGGTCGGCACCACGATCGGGAGCGGGATCTTTCGGGTTCCGGCGACAGTCGCTTCGCGGCTGACAGAGCCGGGCCCGGTCCTGCTGGCCTGGGTGCTCGGTGGCATCCTCGCGCTGTTCGGGGCGCTCACGCTCGCGGAGCTGGCGGCGGCGTTCCCGCGTTCCGGCGGGATCTTTGCCTATCTCGAGGAGGGATTCGGTCCGCTCCCCGCCTTCCTGTTCGGCTGGACCCAGCTGACGGTGGCCCGCGCGGCGGCGCTCGGCGGCATCGCGACGGTTTTCGCCGAGTATCTCAACTACTTCCTCGGGTTCACGCCGCAGCAGGTTCGATGGATGGCGGCCGCGGTGATCCTGATCGTGGCGTTCGTGAACTATATCGGTGTCTCGCGCGCCTCTGCGCTGATGAACGTCGCGACGATCACGAAATACGCGGCAATGCTCGGTCTCGCGCTCTTGATCTTCGTCGCCGGATCCGGGTCGAGCCACAACTTCACGCCGCTGTTCACCGCGGCACCCAGAGTCCCGCTCCTGGCCACGGCGCTCGTCTCGATCATGTGGGCCTACGATGGATGGGCGGATCTTTCGTACATGGGCGGCGAGATCAAGAATCCCGCGAAGAACCTCCCGCTCGCGCTGATTGGCGGCACCCTGGCGATCATCGTGATCTATCTCACGCTCAATGTCGCCTATATCTACGTGGTCCCGGTTCCCGAGATGGCGCAGGCGAAGCTGATTGCCTCGACCGCAGCCGAGCGGGTTCCGTTGCTCGGGGGCGCGGGCGGCGGGGTGATCGCGGCTGTGGTGATGCTCTCCTGCTTCAGCTCGCTCAACGGCTCGATCATGACCAATCCGAGGGTGTTCTTCGCGATGGCGGACCGAGGCCTGTTCTTCAAAGGGGTTGCGCGGGTGTCGCCCCGGTTCAAGAGCCCGTCGGTGGCGATCTGGCTTGCTGCCATCCTCGGGGCCGTATACGTCCTATTCAACGACTTTCAGCAGCTCGCTGACCGGTTCATTCTGGGCTTGTGGCCGTTCTACATCCTCTCGGTCATTGCCGTCTTCGTGCTCCGCCGCAAGCAGCCGAACCTCGAGCGCCCCTATCGGACCCTCGGCTATCCGATCGTCCCGATCGTGTTTCTGCTCGCGGCGGTCTTCATGGTGATCAACGCGCTGGTGACGGACCCAAAAAACACCGGGATCACGTTCCTGATCATCGGAACCGGGATTCCGGTCTACTATATCGCGAAAGCAACCGGGAGGTTCGGGGCGGACGCGCGCCGATCGTGACCGGTTTGGGACACGGCGGCGTGCTTGAAATCTTTCATGAGCGGCTATACTTTCGCCGTTCACCGCCGGACGGCGGTGTCGATCTTCCCAACTGAATCGGTTGCAGCGTGTTAGGCGGCCGGCGCCTGCCGGCGATCAGCTCCGAACCCAACCCAAGCGGAGCAGCTATGGATCGAGTACGGCGAGTCATCCGGATCGGGGCTGCTGCGCTCCTCGTGTTCGTGGGCGCGTATCGGAACAGCGCGGCTCAGGGCGTCACCAGCGCGGCTGTGCAGGGCCAGATCACCCGCGAGGGCGGCGGGTCGGTTGAAGGCGCCAACATTCTCCTGACCAATACCAGCACCGGGGTTCGGGTCGTTACGCAGAGCCGCGCGAACGGCCGGTACAACATCGAGAACGTGCAGGTCGGCGGGCCGTACACCATCGAGGCCCGGGGGATCGGTTTCGAGCCGGCCAGCAAGTCCGGGGTCATGCTGGCCTTGGGGCAGCGGTACACGACGGACTTCACGCTCAAGACCCAGATCGTCACGCTGCAGGAGCTGACGGTCAACGCCGTAACCAGCGGCGTCGTCAACTCGAACCGAACCGGGCCGGCTCAGTTCATCTCCGATACCGCGATTCAGCGCTACCCGCTTCTGGGTCGCAACTTCACGTCACTCCTGCAGTCGAGTCCCCAGGTGACGCCGGTCAACGGCTCGAGCGGGGTCTCGATCGGAGGTCAGAGCAGCCGGTTCAACACGATTCAAGTGGACGGCGGCGTCAACAACGACGTGTTCGGGCTCTCCGCGACCGGCGGAACGCCCGGCGGATCGGCGAGCGCAAAGACCCTTTCGCTCGAGGCGCTCAAGGAGTTCCAGATCCTCACCGCGCCGTTCGACATTCGGCAGGGCAGCTTCTCGGGCGGGCTGATCAACGCGGTCACCAAGTCGGGCACCAACCAGTTCAGGGGCTCCCTGTTCGGATACCTCCAGCGTCCCGAGCTGGTCGGCAAGGACACCGCCGACGCGAGGATCAATACGTTCCAGATCAAGCAGTACGGCGGGACGTTAGGCGGTCCGATCATCCGCAACCGGCTCCATTTCTTCGCCTCGGCCGACATCCAGTCGAGCGAGACGCCCTTCGTCGGGGCGAACGTGGTGACGCCGTCGGTCGGCATCAGCGCCGCGACTGCGGACCGGGTGACGCAGATCCTCCGGACCAAGTACAACTTCGATCCGGGAACCTTCGCCGAGCCGGTGCTCGATCGGCCGGACAAGAACCTGTTCGGGAAGCTGACGCTGGCGGTCGGCACGACCGGCCTCCTGGACCTGTCGCACAACTTCGTCGACGCCAGCGACGACAATCTCTCGCGCGGCCCGCCGGGCTCCGGCGCCCGGAACCGAAACAACCGCGACGGCTTCCAGCTCTCGAAGTCGGGCTACACGTTCAACTCGAAGACCAACAGCACCCGCCTCAAGTACACCGGCGCGATCGGAGGGACATCGATCGACGCCATGGTGAGCCGGATGGCGATCCGGGACGCGCGCCAGATTCCGAACCGGGTTCCGCTGATTCTGGTTCAGGATGCGACCAACAACTTCATCGCGGCCGGCTCGGAGAAGTTCTCGCAGGCCAACAGTCTCGATCAGGATGTCTACGAGGCGACGGTCAACGGGACCTGGAGCTTCGGGAACCACCGGGTCACCCTCGGAACCCATAACGAGTTCTTCAAGTTCCGGAACGTCTTTTTCGCCGGCTCGCTCGGGGTTTGGACCTTCAACAGCGCGGACCTGCTCGACGCGGGCACCGCGAACCGGTACGAGATCTCGCTGCCGACGGCGGCACGGCCGGAAGGGCCGATCTCGAATTTCTCGGTCAAGCAGCTCGGCGGGTATGCGCAGGATCAATGGAATCCGACCGAGCGGTTGACCGTGACGCTCGGACTTCGAGTCGACGTGCCGTACAGCGACAAGCCGGCGACGAACCCGGCGCTCGCGGCCGCGAACAATGCGACGACCAACGGCGGTCTCGGGATCAACACCTCCAACTTCCCGACCGGCAATCCACTGGTATCGCCCCGGGTGGGCTTCAACTTCGACGCCGACGGCCAGGGGTCGACCATCGTGCGAGGCGGCGTGGGCATCTTCAGCGGCCGGCCGCCGTATGTGTGGCTCTCGAATGCGTTCACGAACACCGGCCTCGAGCAGGTAATCCTGACCTGCGACGGCACCCCGGGGAAAGCGGTGCCGACGTTCACGACCGACGTCGACAACCTCCCGAAGGTCTGCGCGGGGGGAGCGGCCGCGACGCCGGGGATCGCCTCGATCAACTATTTCGATCCCGACTTCAAGTTCCAGCAGGCGCTCAAGTTCGCAATCGGGATCGACCGGAAGCTGCCGTGGGGAGTGGTGGCAACTCTGGATTTCCTCCACACCCGCCAGCGGAACCAGCTCTATCTCACCGACGACAACCTGACCCCCCAAGCGCCTAACGCCGAGGGGCGGCTGATGTACGGGACCATCTCGGCCACGGGATCGGTGAGCCCGGCGAAGAAGACGACTGCGTTCGGTCAGGTCGTCCGGCACGAGAACCGGAGCAAGGACTGGTCGTCACAGTTCACGGCACAGCTGCAGAAACGGTTTGCGAACGGGGTGGAGTTCAGCGCGGCTTACACCTACACTCGGGTCCGCGACCTCTTCACCCTCGGCTCCGATATCGCGACGTCGAACCTCGCGAACACCACTCTCGACGGCACCTTGGCGGAGCGCAATCTCAGACCGGCGGCCTACGAGATTCCCCATAAGGTCACGCTGAGCGGGACCGCCAACCTCGCGTTCGGGCTGTCGGCTTCGCTGATCTACTCGGGCCGGTCCGGCACGCCCTACGGCTACAACGTGAGCGGTGACGCCAACGCCGACGGCATGACGACCAACGACCTCGTGTTCGTTCCCGCCACCGCGGCGGACATCTCGCTCACGAACGGCGCGGACTTCGATCGGCTGAACGCCTACATCGCGGGCGAGCCGTGCCTCCAGGAACAGCGGGGCCGGATCATCGACCGGAACTCCTGCCGCAACCCGTGGCAGAGCTTCCTGAACTTCCGGCTGTCGAAGGTGATTCCAACGGTGGGCTCTCAGGGTCTCGAGGTCACCGCCGACGTGTTCAACCTCTTGAACATGGTGAACAGCGAGTGGGGTCTCATCCGGCTGACGAACACATTCGAGAACCTCGCGCTGCTCAACCTCGCCGGCTACGACCCGGTAGCCAATCGGCCGAAGTACTCGGTCCCGACGGTGTTTCCGTCGCTGCAGCAGGTCCAGACTTTATCGTCGCGATGGAGGATTCAGCTGGGAGCGAAGTATGTCTTTTAGCTCCCCCGTCACTCACGTCCTCACTCTCCACAACAGCCATAGCGCGATTGCGAAGAAGAACAGATTGGGGACCCAGGCCGCGAGGACCGGGTCCATCACGCCCGATGCGCCGACGGCCTTGGAGAGGTTGATCATCAAGAGATACACGACCGTCGTGCCGAGGCTGATCGCGATTCCCATGGCGGCACCCGCTCGCGGGTTCGACACCGCGAGCGGTGCGCCGAAGAGGGCGATGACGAGGCAGGCACCCGGCAACGCGAGCTTGATCGCCTTCTCCACGGCCAGCTTCTTCGTGTCGTTCCCGGACCGCTTCAGCATCTCGATGTAGCGGCCGAGCTCCGCGTAGCGCATCTCCTCGGGCTTCTTGGGCTCGATCAGGAGCTCGCGAGGCTTCTCGTCGAAGCTCTTGAGCTCGAGCGTCGAGAACCTCGCCGTCACCGGGTTCTTCGTCTCGCCGAGGAAATGACTCGACCCGTTCATGAGAGTCCACCGCTGGGTCTTCTCGTTCCAGCTCGCGCTGTCCGCCGCGATGGCGAGGCTCGAGTAGGCAGTTGTCGCGCCCTGCCGCTCGAGAACGAGCCCCCGCATCACTTTCCCCTGTGTGTCCAGATTCGCGATCGAGTAGACCCAGCCGTCGTCAGCGCGGAAAACGAAGTGGTACCGGGTGGTCTGGTTGCGCGCGACCCGTTCCTTTTCCAGCTCGAGCTGCCGGGCCGTCGTCTCGGTCGCGAACTCGCCGATGTAGAACGTGGCGACGGCGGCCAGCACGGCGGCGACGAACAGTGGGAACACGAGGCGGTGAAAGCTGATGCCTCCCGCCTTGGCCGCCGTCAGCTCCGAGTTGCGACTGAGCGGGCCGATCGTGAACACCGTCGCGAACAGGGCCGCCGCCGGAATCATGTTCGCCATGTTCTGGGGCAGCCCGTAGAGGCCGCTCAGAGCGATGGTACCCGACGTTAGGCCCCGGTCGAGGAGCCGGTTGAGCTTGTCGGTGAGGTACATCAGCACCGAGACGACGGGGAGGCCGACCGCCGCGAGGAGGAAGATCCGAATCCACTGCCAGAGGAGATAGCGACTCAGCAGCCGCATGGGCTCATGTCTCCCGCCGGCGTCGGCGCAGCCAGCCGAACATCGACTCGAAGAAGTCCCCGAGGTCGCCGCCCCGGGTGGAGCCGAACTCGCGGTTGACCCGGATCAGTCCGACGATCCCCGCGATGCCTACGGTCACGTTCGAGATCCACATGGCGACCGCCGGCGTGACGTAGCCGCGGTCGGCGAGGCTTTCCCCCCCGGTGAGCGCGATGTAGAAGATCGCGAAGACCACGAGCCCGCCGCCGATCACCAGTCCCATTCCGCCCCGCGGAAAGCGGAGGGCCATCGCGACCCCAATCAGCACGAACGTGAAGCAGGCGACGCTGATCGCGTATTTCTTGTGGATCTCGACCAGATACTGATTCACCCGAGCCCGCGTCGCCCGGGCATCGTCGCGGGCGGCGAGCACCTCGGCCGGCGTCGTGTAGATCACGGGATTCGGCGTCGTGGTGACCGTGACCGCCGGCTGTTGGGGGACCGGTTGTTGCGGGACCGGAGCCGGCGGTGGAACCACAGGCACGATCGGCGTTTGCTGGATGGGCGGTCGGGCCGGCTGCTGGCCCGGAGCTTGGGCGTTAGGCGGCGCCGGGGCGGGGGCCGGCGTCGGGCTCTGCGCGTGCGCCTCCTCGGGGAGGAGCCAGAGCTCGATCTTGTCCTCGAACGTGCGCCACAAGCCGCAGTGCCGGACGACCGCGGTGTCGGTGGTCCTGGACCGCCGCACCGGAGCCGCAAGCCCCATCAAGGCCCTGAGGTCCTGCTCGACGAGCTCACCCCGGCGGCGCTCGGCCTGGACCGCGGCCTGCCGGGACCGGCTCACCTCGTCCATCATCTCGCAGGTGCTCATCTCCCGGTCGCCCTTGTCATAGATGGCGGTATTGCGATCGAGAAGATTCTGCACGTCCCGGACCCGGATCGTGTTAGTGATGAACCGGGTCAGCTGGACCTGGCCCGGCACGCTGGGCTTGAACTCGTGAACGACCCCGCTGTAGAGGTAGAGGATGAGGTCGACCTGGTTCTGATCGAAGGACATCTGACCCGAGTCGGCATAGATCACCCGGCGAGCGTCCGCCGGGCTCAGGTCGTAGATCGTCACGTCGCGAAGCCGGCCGGACCCCGCGAAGATGCGGCTCGCCCGGATGAAGTACACGTTCAGATCGTTGATCGCCTGCTCCCGCATCTGGAAAGCTGGCTTCTTGCGGCCGATGTTGCCCTGGAGACTCTTGAGCCGGGCATTGGTGCGAGGGAGGATCTGGTCGACGAACAGAAAGTTGACCGCGGTGATCAGGAGGCCCGCGCCCAGCACCGGACGGAGCATCTGGAAGACGCTGATTCCGTTGGCGCGCATCGCCGTGATCTCACTGTCGCTGCCAAGCTGGCTGAAGCCGTACAGGATCGCGACGAGCACCGCCATGGGCAGCGTGAGCGCGATGATGAAGGGAATCGAGAGGGCCAAGACTTCGAAGATCACGCTTCCAGGTAGATCTTTGCCGACTAGGTCGCCGAACCGACGGGCGAGCTGGTTCACCATCAACATTCCCGTGAGGGCCGCCAGCGAGAAGAAAAACGGCGCGGCCAAGGTCCTGAGAATGTGTCGGCGAAGAAGACGCATGGCCGAAAGTTAATTGGGGACCGAGTACTGGGGGCTGGCACTTGGGACCAACTGGCCCGCCCACGGTTGCTTCCTGGCGACCGACGACTGAGCTTCCCATCTGGCCGAGTTCGGGGCCTCAAACCCCAACCCCCAACCCCCAAAAACCGCATGTCCGCTCGTCTGCTCGCCGTCGCTCTCGCTCTCGCAGCCTGCCAGGACCCGGTGCCCCCGAAGGAATTCGACGGGCAGGCTACCCTGGCTTACGCTAAGACCCAGCTCGACTTCGGCCCCCGAATTCCCGGAACGCCGGGCCACCAGAACACGGCCGACTGGATCGACAGCACCCTCCGCAAGCGGGCCGACACCGTCATCGTCCAGGCCTGGAATCACGTGGCGGTCTCGGGCGATACGGTTCCGATGCGGAACTTCATCGGCCGGTTCAACCTCAAGGCCCCTCGCCGGATTCTCTTTCTGGCTCACTGGGATTCGCGCCCTAAGGCCGATCAGGATACGGGGAGCCGGGCACAGCAGCCGGTCCCCGCCGCCAACGACGCCGCTTCCGGGGTTGCCGTTCTGCTCGGAATGGCGGACCTGCTCAAAAAGGCTGCACCGACCATTGGGGTCGATCTCCTCTTTGTTGATGGTGAGGACTTCGGCCTCTTCGACGACAAGGACGCGGACGTACTGATCGGCTCGAAGTACTACGCGAACAACCCACCACCGGGTCCATCCCCTGAATACGCGGTGCTGCTGGATATGGTCGGAGGGAAAGGCGCGAAGTTCCCGAAGGAGGGCAATTCACTCACGGGCGCTCCCGACATCGTGGACAAGGTGTGGGGCATGGCATCTCGGATGGGGTACTCCAAGATCTTCATCGATGAATCGAACGGGCCGGTTATCGATGATCACGTCCCCCTCCAGAAGGCGGGTATCAAGGCGATCGACGTGATCCCGCTCCTAGGCCGCAACAGCGGCGACGGAGGCTACGCCTACTGGCATACGGTGGAGGACACGTTTGACAAGCTGAGTGCCGAGACTTTGAAGGCGGTGGGAGACGTGATGATAGGGTTGGTTCGGGTTGGGAAGTAGGAGCTGAGGGAGGGGGGGACCGGAAACCGCCTTTCGGAGGGAGCGAGGTCAACCGCGCGAGGCCACGTTGGCGCGGGCCGTCGGTGCCTAACCGCTGAGGCAGTTCGCGGTCCTCTGCTCCCCGTCCCCTATCCCCGAGTTTTTCCGCCGACCACTCGCGTCATTCCGGTTATCGCCCGTCGGGCTCCGATGATTACCGTAGGCCCATGCAACGGCGCGAACGAAACGCACTCATTTTGCTCTTCGCCATCGGGCTCGGCGGTCATGGGCTTCGGTGCTGGCAGGGCCGAGGGGATGGTGCCCCGGGGGACATCACTCTGCTTCCGGACCCAACAGCGGGGGCGTTGACCCGGCATCGCGCCGAGGTTGCTCACCGGCTAGCACCGCTCGGCCCCTCCGAGAAAATCGATCTCAATCATGCGAGCGCAGAGGAGATCGCCCGGCTGCCGAAAGTCGGCGCCGGGCTCGCAAAGACCATCGTCAGGGATCGGGAGGCCCACGGATTATTCGTAACGCTGGGCGACTTGGACCGGGTCGAAGGGGTTGGGCCGGGGCTCCTTGCCGCTTTTGCCGGCCATGTCATCCCCTCCGACACGATCCGCGGCCGGATCCTCAAGCGGCCACCCAAGGGGACCGCGTCCACCATCTCTCAGGCTCCGACCGGCCGCGGACCGGGCCCGGATATTCCTACCACGCGGCTGTCCGTCCGACACCGGAAAGAGAGCGCCGACCCGGGTCAAGGTCCTAAGTCTCAAGTAGACATCAATTCCGCCTCGGAGGCGGACCTGATGGGGCTCCCCGGGATCGGTGCTGCGAAGGCCCGAGCCATCCTGGCATATCGCCAAAGGAATGGGCCATTCGCGTCGGTGGAAGCTCTGACAAAGGTGCCTGGAATGAGCCCCAAATTGGTGGGACGCCTGGGCGCTCAAGTTGTAGTCCGGTAAGCCGATAGAGCACCATATAGGGTTCGGCCGGTCGATCCCGGTCCGGCGCCCATTTGCTCGGCGCATCTCCTTGCAATTAGAACGCGCAGTCCACGATTCGGCGTAGCACGAGGCATAATGGCATCAGTCGCTGCACCCCCAGGAGACCGGCTCGGCGAGATCCTCATGCAAGAGGGTCTGTTGACCCGTGAGCAGCTGCTCGTCGCGCTCACGGAGCAGCGCGCGTCCGGCCACCGGCTCGGGTATCTCTTGGTCAAACAGGGCGCGGTCGCCGAGGTCGAGGTCACCAAAGTCCTGGCCCGCCAGCATCGGATGCCGGCGGTCGATCTCTCGCGGTTCGAGGTCGATCCCAAGATTCTGAAGTTGATTCCCGCGGACGTCGCGAAGAAGAACTGCGTTCTGCCGCTCAAGCGCGAGGGTCGGACGCTCACCGTCGCCATGGCAGACCCGTCGGATCACGGCCTGCTTCAGGACCTCAAGTTCATAACCCGGTTCGATCTGTTCCCGGTCATCGCGGGCGAGTACACTCTCCGCGCTCTAATCGAGAAGTACTACGACAGTAACGACCAGCAGCAGCTTCAGGACATCCTCAAGGATATGGAGGGGCTGGGGCTCACCGACGATCTCGAAGTCGTTCAGGAGCAGGAAGACGAAGCCGCCTCCCAGGCGCAGATCGACGACGCCCCGGTCGTCAAGCTGATCAACGGCATCCTCACCGATGCGGTCAAGCGGGGCGCCTCCGACATCCACGTCGAGTGCTTCGAGCACGAGATGCGGATCCGCTACCGGGTCGACGGTGTGCTGCACGAGGTCATGAAGCCGCCGATCAAGATGAAGGCGGGTCTGATCTCTCGAATCAAGATTCTGTCACAGCTGAACATCGCCGAGCGCCGGGTTCCCCAGGACGGCCGGCTCAAGCTCAAGATGGGGACTCGGGTGATCGACTTCCGTGTGTCGACCCTCCCGTGTCTCTTCGGCGAGAAGATCGTGCTTCGAATCTTGGACAAGGGCAACCTGACGCTCGACCTGACCACGTTCGGGTTCGAGCCCAAGGCCGAAGCCGATCTGATGAAGGCGATTCTAAATCCCTACGGCATGGTGCTGGTGACCGGGCCGACGGGTTCGGGCAAGACCACGACGCTGTACTCCGCGCTCCAGCGAATCAACACCATCGATTCCAACATCATGACCGCAGAAGATCCGGTCGAGTACAACCTGATGGGGATCAACCAGGTGCTGGTTCGTAACGAGATCGGGCTTACGTTCTCCGCGGCCCTGAAGGCATTCCTGCGGCAAGATCCCAACGTCATCATGATCGGCGAAATTCGAGATCTGGAAACGGGCTCGATCGCGATCAAAGCGGCGCTCACCGGCCACTTGGTGCTGTCCACGTTGCACACCAACGATGCGCCGAGTACCATCACTCGTATGATCGATATGGGCATCGAGGCCTTCAACGTCTCGGCGGCGGTCAACCTGGTGGTGGCGCAGCGGCTCGTCCGGCGGATCTGCCGGGAGTGCACGCAGCCCTATAAGTACAAAGACGAGGAGCTCAAGGCCCTCGGCATGGATCTTGACGCTGCTCGAGCCTTGGTCTTCCGCAAAGGCACCGGCTGCGAGACTTGTGGTGGAACGGGTTACAAGGGCCGGACCGGAATTTATGAAGTGATGGCGATGACCCCGGCGCTCCGGCGGATGATTCTCCGCGGTGCATCGGTGGCCGAGATCCGGGAGCAGGCGGTCGAGGACGGCATGCTCACGCTTCGGATGGATGGGATGAAAAAAATCGAGAGAGGCATGACCACGCTGGAAGAAGTCGTGAAAGAGACGGCGGCATGAACTTGAACCTGCGGGCGCTCCTCCAGGAGATGATCGATCGGGAAGCCTCCGATCTCCATGTCACCGCCGGGGAGCGGCCCAAGATCCGAATCGACGGTGACATCGTCGACTCATCGGTCGATCATATCCTTACGCCCAAGGATACGCTCCAGCTCGCCTACTCGGTGCTGACCGAGGGGCAGAAGAAGCGGTTCGAGCTCGACGACGAGCTCGACTTTTCGTTCGGAATTCAAAACCTCGCGCGCTTCCGCGGCAATGTGTTCAAGCAGCGGGGCTGCGTTGCGATGGTTTTGCGGATGATCCCGTTCAGCGTAAGGACCTTCGACGAGCTCGGTCTCCCGCCGGTCGTCGCCAAGCTGGCTGAGCGCCCCCGCGGTCTGGTGCTCGTCACCGGCCCGACCGGATCGGGCAAATCGACCACGCTCGCCGCCATGATCGACAAGATCAACAAGGAGCGGCAGGGGCACATCATCACGGTTGAAGATCCGATCGAGTTCATTCACCGCCACCAGCGTTGCATCGTCAACCAGCGCGAGATCGGGACCGACACGAAGAGCTTCTCCAACGCGCTCAAATACGCGCTTCGAGAAGACCCGGACGTGATCCTCGTCGGCGAAATGCGGGATCTGGAGACAATCGCTTCCGCGCTCACCATCGCGGAAACCGGACACTTGGTCCTCGCCACGCTGCACACGAACTCGGCGGCGGAGTCGATCAACCGGATCATCGACGTCTTTCCAAGCAACCAGCAGTCGCAGGTCCGCGCCCAGCTCGCGTTCGTGCTCGAGGGCGTGCTCACGCAGGCGCTGCTCCAGAAGGCCAAGGGCAAGGGACGCTGTATGTCCGCCGAGATCATGGTGGCAACCCCGGCCATCAGGGCGCTCATCAGAGACGACAAGATTCACCAGATCTACTCGGCGCTGCAGTCCGGCAAG
>JBDTOH010000059.1:0-16692 GCA_039933355.1 Gemmatimonadota bacterium
CCCTCTAGAAGTACTCGCGCACGGGATAGCCTGCTCTCCCGTGCGCGGGTGTTTTGTGGGACGAAGGCACCCACACGACGGCACGCCGTCTTGCCGTCGTGCCGCCGTCCAGCCTTAATTCCCTCCATGACCATCCTCGTCACCGGCGGCGCGGGCTACATCGGCAGTCACGCATGTCTCGAGCTCCTTCGCGCGGGCCATGAGGTCGTCGTCGTCGACAACTTGAGCAACAGCCACGCGGAAGCGCTCGACCGGGTGCAGGCGCTCGCTGCGAAGACCCTCGCCTTCTACAAGACGGATATCCGGGATCGCGCCGGCATCGACGCGGTGTTCGCCCGGCACAAGATCGATGCCGTGATGCACTTCGCCGGGCTCAAAGCGGTCGGTGAATCGGTCGCGCAGCCGCTCAAGTACTACGACAACAACATCACCGGCACGGTGGTGCTGCTCGAAGTCATGAAGGAGCACGGGTGCAGAACGATGGTGTTCAGCTCCTCCGCGACCGTCTACGGCGACCCCACGTCGGTCCCCATCGGCGAAGACTTCCCGCTCAGCGCCGTCAATCCCTACGGCCGCTCGAAGTTGTTCATCGAGGAGATGCTCAAGGACTTGGTCCGGGCCGAGCCCGGGCAGTGGGATGTGGCGATCCTCCGATACTTCAATCCCTCGGGCGCCGACCCGAGCGGTCAGATCGGTGAGGATCCGAACGGGATTCCGAACAACCTGATGCCGTACATCGCGCAGGTCGCGATCGGGAAGCTCGCCGAGATTCCGGTGCATGGGAGCGATTACCCGACTCGAGACGGCACCGGCGTCCGCGACTACATCCACGTCGTCGATCTCGTCCTCGGCCACCTGAAGGCGCTCGAGAAGCTCGCGAGCCATCCCGGCCTGGTGATCTACAATCTCGGCACCGGTCAAGGCAACTCGGTGCTCGAGGTCATCGACGCGTTCAGTCGCGCGTCCGGGCGACGGATCCCGTTCCGCCTCGGCCCTCGCCGCCCGGGCGATGCGGCCGAATGCTGGGCCGATGCGACGCGGGCAAAGGAACAGTTAGGCTGGGTCGCCACGCGCGGGCTCGATGCGATGTGCGTCGACGTGTGGGCGTGGCAAAAGAAGAATCCCGACGGATTCGCCAAGTGATCTAACGGCGCGCGGCCTGTGGGGCCACGTCCCCATGAACGGGTTGACCAACACCGGCTTCCTCAGGGGTCTTCGCTCCGGCGGCCGCCTCTTCTCGCTCAGCCTTGGCCGCGAGCTCGTCCACGGCGGCGCGGAGCCGCTCGGTGGAGCTGAGAAAATCGTCGAGCGATGACGTTGGCACCAAACCCGCGCTCACGGGTTTGAGGACTCGCGCGAAGGAGAGGCTGTCGCTCGCGTCGGTCGCGGCCTCTGTGAGCGTGAAGAGCGATACGACGCCGAGCGCAAGGAGGCTCGTGGTGATCGCGACGCGCCACCGCCGCCGGGACGACATCTCGGTCGCGAGCCACAAGTGTCCGGCGAGGAGGCAGGTGAGTAACCCCGTCATCAGCAGCAGCTGAATCGACGAAAGCCCGCGGAAACCCGGGAAGAAGAACCCCACCCACTGTCCCGCCGAATTGGCCGCGATGAACGCGACGATGAAGACGGACGCCCACGCCAGATGGCTCACGAATCGCAATCGTCCCGCCGCCATGCGGGTTGCCAGGGCCCACGCTCCGGCCCACAGCGATGCGATCAGTAGCATTGCCACGATCGACGACGCCACCCCCGCCGGCTTGAGAGATGTGGTCGAGTCGAGGAACATCGAAAGACCGTACGCGGTCATCGCCGCCGCGACAATCAAGAGGCCGGTCGTCGGGTCGGCGAAGGAACGCGAGGCGGGACTGCCGCCCCGCCGGTCGGCGAGCGCGGCGGGGACCGGGTGGGTCGGGTCGAGAAAACGAAGGGTGGTCCGGCCTGCTCTGATCTCGATGCCGGATACGATCGGAATCCGCTCGAGGCGAGCGCCTCCCCGCCAGGTGCCGTTCGCGCTCCCATTGTCCTCGGCGTACCAGGCGTCCTGATCCACGCCGATCGTTAGGTGCCGGGGGTCGACGTACGGATCGTCGAGGATCACGTCGCAGTCGTAGGCCCGTCCCACGGTGACCGGCAGCGCCGCCAGGCGGTGGCGGTGCAGCACGCGGCCCCGGCCGTCCACCACCTCGAGTATCATCGGCGGGCCCACCGGATTCGCTCGAGGAAGCTCTTCGCCAGCCGCTCAGCGTTAGGGAAGCTCACGCCGGAGAGGGTCAGCGACGTGATCAGTCCGGTGTCCCGCGCGCCGAGCACCGCGGCCTTCACCACCGCGTCGTAGAGCCCGGCAAACTTGCGGTACCGCCTGAAGCAAACGATCGCCCGGATGACGATCCCCGGGCGGCCCACGTTGCGCGTCTGGCAGCGATAGGCGGTCATCTCTTCGTCACCGGCAGCCATGCCGCCGGTGGCGTTCTGGAACTGTCGCTGGTAGAGGGCGTAAAACCGGAGCGGATTGAGCTTCGTGCTCGAGACGACGCGATGCTCCAGCGTGACGATCCCCGAGGACTCCTCGCCCGAGAGGAAGATGTAGTCGTCGGTCGAGCACTGGTGCTGGACGGCTTCGTACAGCTGCTGGGCGCGCCGGTCCGCGTCGCCCCAGCACCGGAAGAACCGGGCGGGCTGGGTCGGCACCAGGAACGGGCCCAACCGGACCGCTGAGTCCGTAGTCTTGAAGAGCGGCGCGAGGTAGGCCTCCTGATTCTCGAGCAGCTGGGCGCCGACATCCGCGAGCAATGTCTTCGGCGCGGGCGGCGGCACCGCCACCGCGCGGCTCAAGAGCGCGATCGCGGGCTCGATCGGAACCAGAAAGCTGACCTCCTCGCCCGCCGTGGACACGTTCACCCCGACGACCTTCCCGCTCGGCGCGAGCGCCGGGCCGCCGCTCATCCCCGGATTGATCGGCCCGGTGAAATGGATCTTGGGATAGAGGCTGTATTCGAGCAGCCCGTTGTACGTCCCCTCCACGATCGTTAGGCCGAGGTCGTGGGGGTGGCCTAACGAGTAGAGGCGGGTGCCTTGGGGGAGGGGGACCGGCGCGAGCGTAAAGAACCGGTCGGTCGGCGCGTCGGTCGTGACCACCGCAAGATCGCGGACCACATCCACCGCCACCACTCGGCCGGGGCGTACCCGGCCGCCCGCGTCATACCACTGAACCCGATATCGCTCGGGCCGAAGAACGACCTGCGAGATGACGTGGTAGTTGGTGATGAGGTGGCCGGCGGCGGTGGCGACGAAGCCCGAGCCGACCGTTGCCTTGGCGCCCGAGCCGGTCTCGACCACCTCGATCTTCACGACCCGGTCCGCGAAGCGGCGGAAGATCTCCGCGGTGGCCGAAGACTCCTGCTCCTGCGCCGACGCGGGAGCCGAGAGCGCGACGAGAAGGGCCAGGCCGAGGGCGGCCTGCATCAGCGACGGGTCCGCCGGCTCTCCCCGCGCCGAGTCCACATCAGCACGACGCCGCAGCTGCTCCCGCTCGAGTACTGGGGCGGTGCAGTGCCCGAGCCGTTATAGACCTCGATCCCGTAGAGCTCCTGCGGGTTGACCGGGAGCCCCCCGCCGATCGACGGATCCACCGTGATCCTGGCGCCGTCGAGGAAGAAGTCCGGCGAGCATTGCCCGTTGATCCCGGCCCCTCGGGTGGAGACAATCGTGTAGTCGAACGACCCGCTCGGCACGAGGCTGAGGCCCGGCACGGTCCGGAAGAGATCCTCGGTCCGGATCGGGTTACGCCTTTCGATCGCCGCGCGGTCGATGTAGTGCCCCATGCCGTTCGTTTTTCGTTGGTCGAACTCGGTCATTCCCGCGGCCATGTTCTTGCCGACTACGTTGATCTCCGGCAGCACGGCCGCCATTTTCTGGAGCGTCATGGCGACTTCGACCGGGCGATCGGGACGGAGGTCAACCAGCCGACGGCTGCGGCCGAACCCGATCGCGCGGATCTCGAGGCTGTGGCTCCCCGCCGGAAGACTGTCGAGCGTGAACGCACCCGACGGATCGGAACGGGTTGACGCCGGCAAGCCGAGCAGGATCACTTGCGCGTCGGGGAGGGGAGAGCCATCCTGCTGCTTCACGGTCCCACGCACCACCGAAGTTCCCACCGTAGGGATCGCGCCGGTCGCGGCGCGCTGCGCGGAGTCTCCGACGTCCATGCTGAGCGGCCGGATCGCGAGCGTGTGGCCTTCGAGCCGGAGCTCGATCGGCGGGCCGCTCAGGCCGCGGGCGATCGACCGGAGCACGATCGAGATGTCGTTAGGTACGCCGCAGAGCTGATAGCGGCCGTTCGAGTCCGTCGTGGCCCGCACCAGACGAGCCCGCCGGGAGACGCCCGACTCCTTGGAGATCAGATCCTCGGTCCAGTCCACCCGGACTTCGGCGCCCGGAAGCGGCCGATCGTTCGCGGTGTTCACCAGCGAGCCGATGACCACCCCGGTCTGCTCCTCTTTAATAGCCGGGCAGAGCCGGCTGAAGACCATGCGATCCGAAGGCGTCGCGATGAAGAGCCGGAGGATGGCGCCCGGCGCCACCTCGACGGACCGGTCCGGCGGGGTGAAGCCGATCGAATCGAGCGTGGGATGGTTGAACGCCAGGACATAGCTGCCGGGCGGGAGGCTGTCGACCACGAAGCGGCCCCGCCCATCCGTCCGGAAAGTTCGGTTGGCCGGTCCCGTGAGCGTGATCATGGCGCCCGAGAGCGGCGTATGATTGAGGAGGCTGTCGAACACGAGACCCCGGATCGTCGCGAGCGACGACGCCGGAGTCTGCGCAAATAGGGGCGCGGTCGCGAGGCCGACGGTGGCAACGACCGAGAGAAGGGACCTGCGCATCAGGACTCTATGCCTTCCGCCTACCGAACC
Organism: Gemmatimonadota bacterium; assembly: GCA_039933355.1. GTDB lineage: Bacteria > Gemmatimonadota > Gemmatimonadetes > Gemmatimonadales > GWC2-71-9 > SHZU01. Next base: position 4,911 of record JBDTOH010000059.1, read on the forward strand.
TGATCCAGAAGCGACCGAATCCTCGGAAAAGCCTCGGCGATATCTGTTAGGGAGACGGCCCCCACCGAGAGCCGGAACCAGCCGCTCTCATCTTTGAGCCCGAACGCCTGGAACGGCACCACTGCAACCCCCGCCTGATCGAGAAGCAGACGCCGGATCTCCTCGTTGGACTCGATCCGCTTCCCGCCGATAGTGCGGCCGGCGAGATCGAGCCGGAGCGAGAGATAGATCGCCCCCTGAGGATTGATGCAGTCGACCGGGTATCCGTCGCGCTTGAGCAGATCGAACCCGGTGAACACGGCGTCGAGCCGGGCTCGAAGCGCCGCGTCCATCTGTCGCCGGAATGCCGCCACCGCGTCCGCGTTCATCAAAAACTCGGCGGTGGCCACCTGCTCGGCCCGCGGAGCCCAGGTTCCGACGTGCCCGAGAAAATCCTTCATCCGCGAGATCACCGCGGGCGCTGCCATGACCCACCCGGCCCGTAGTCCCGTTCCTGCGAATGCTTTGGACACTCCGTCGATCGTGATCACGAACGGCGCCGAATCGGGCACGAGCGCAACCGGATGGAAATGCCGCGCGGGCGGTGAGACCAGCGCTCCATACATCTGATCAAACAATACGAACAGCCGTGGCTGCGCGCTGATGGCCCGCCGTGCGTTTTCTTCGACCACCGCTTCGAGAATCGACTTGAGCACCTCCGGCTCCATGACGGTGCCGGTCGGATTGCCCGGCGTGCACAGGCACAGCAGCTTCGCATCGGCGAAGTGCGGCGCGAGCTGTTCGAGCGTCGGCTGGAAGCCGGTCTCGCGGCCGGCCGGAATCTCGACCGACTTGGCGCCGCTCAGGTGCGAGTAATGATCGTTGTTCCATGACGGCACGGAGAAGAGAACCGTGTCGCCCGGGTTGATCAGACAGCGGAAAGCGCCGTAGACGATCGGCCTGCCCCCGCACGTGATGTGGACCGATTCGACCGGGTAGCGGACGCCCTGATCCCGCGCGACGTACTCCACCACCGCTTTCCGAAATGCGGGCATCCCATCCGACGGCGGATAGTTCGTCTCGCCGGCTTCGAGCGCGCGGACGATCCCGTCACGGAGCAGCGCGGGGATTGGGAACTGTTTGGGATCGAAGTCACCGACGGTCAAGTTGCAGACCGGGCGGCCGGTGGCGATCAGCGCGCGAACTTCGCTCGCGATCCCCAAAATGACCGACCCGCGCATCTTCTGCACCATGGTCGAGAGGGAGCCGGTGAGATCGGCGGGGTTTCCAAAGTCGAGCTGAGTCGGAGCGGCGGTGGCTGTCATACCCGAATTCTAAGCCCAAGCCGGAGGAGCGACCAGTGACATTCGGCACATCGATTCGGAACGCCGCGGCCGGCGCGGTAGGAGAGGGCTCCAACCCGGGATAAGTTGTACGCCTACCCCTTCTCCCGTGAGTCTCGCATGCACTCGCCCCACCGATTCATCGCGACGGCCGCGATGCTTGCCCTGGCGTTGACCGGCCGCGCCGCTGCGCAAAAGGCCGCCTTTGGCAGCCTCGGCCCTGAGATCGATCGCCGCGTCGCGCTGATCATGCCGAAAGTCATCGAGTGGCGGCGTGACATCCACCAGCACCCCGAGCTGTCCAACCGCGAAGTCCGAACCGCCAAGCTCGTCGCCGACCATCTCACCGCGCTCGGTCTCGAGGTCAAGACCGGCGTGGCCCGGACCGGTGTGGTCGGCATTCTCCGGGGCGGCAAACCGGGACCGGTCGTCGCGCTCCGCGCCGATATGGACGCGCTCCCCGTGACCGAACAGGTCGATCTGCCGTTCAAATCGACGGCCCGGACCCAGTACAACGGAGCCGAGGTCGGTGTGATGCACGCCTGCGGGCACGACAACCACGTCGCGATCCTGATGGGCGTGGCCGAAGTGCTCACCGGCATGAAGGCCCAGATCCCGGGCACCGTGAAGTTCATCTTTCAGCCCGCCGAGGAAGGCCCGCCGGCGGGAGAAGATGGTGGCGCTCCCATGATGGTGAAGGAGGGAGTGCTCGACGGCCCCAAGCCGGGCGCCATCTTCGGGCTCCACGTCTGGCCGGATCAGACCGGCACCATTGGATACCGGCCCGGCAGCGCGATGGCCGCGGCCGACGGCCTGACGATCATCGTGCACGGCCGTCAGACGCACGGGTCGTCTCCATGGGGCGGCGTCGATCCGATCGTCGTGGCTGCGCAGATCGTGCTCGGCCTTCAGACGATCCCGAGCCGCCAGACCGACGTGACGGTGGCGCCCTCCGTCATTACGATCGGCAGCATCCAGGGCGGCAACCGAGGCAACATCATTCCCGACAGCGTCGTCATGGTCGGCACGATTCGAACCTTTGACGAGCCGATGCGGCGGCTGATTCACGAGCGGATCAAGCGCACCGCCGAGGGGATCGCGCAGAGCGCCGGCGCGACGGCCGCGGTGCAGATCGAGGCCCGCGGTCTCATCACCTACAACGACCCGGCCCTGACCGACCGCATGGTGCCCACGCTCAAGCGCGTTGCCGGGGACAGCAAAGTCACCCTCCAGCGCCAGATCATGGGCTCCGAGGACTTCCCGTCCTACACCCAAAACACTCCCGGATTGTTTGTCTTCCTCGGCGTGACGCCGGTCGGGAAGGATCCGAATCTCGCCGCGAAGAATCATTCACCGCTGTTCTTCGCCGATGAGGCGGCGCTGCCGTTAGGCGTCCGCGCCCTCGCGAACCTGGCGGTCGATTGGCTCGGGTCGCAGCCGATTCCCTGATGGCGGTACCGGCGACGGGGCTGGTCCGGTCCATCGGGCGGTGGACCCTGGTCGGGCTCGTTCTCAACGGCGTTCTCGGCAGCGGCATCTTCGGGCTCCCGTCCACGCTGATCGGGAAGCTCGGGCCTGCGAGTCTTTGGGCCTGGCCGATCGGTGCAGGGCTGGTCGGGATCATCATGCTGTGCTTTGCCGAGGTGGCGTCCCGGTTTCGTGACGCAGGCGGGCCGTACCTCTATGCGAGGGTGGCGTTCGGCGATTTTGCCGGCATCCAGATGGGCTGGGTCGCCTACCTGGTTCGCCTCACCTCGGCGGCGAGCAACGTGAATCTGTTCGTGCTCTATCTCGCCGAGTTCTGGCCCGGAGTTCGGCACCCGGCTGCGGGCGCGGTGGTGCTCATTTCCCTGCTCGCCTTCTTCGCCGTGATCAACTATCGGGGCGCGGACCTCGGTGCTCGCTTGAGCAACGTGGTGGTGGCCGCCAAGCTGGTGCCGGTCACGTTGTTCGCGCTCGTCGGCCTTGCGCTGGTAGTGGCCCGCGGTGAGGCGGCCGTCCAGCCGGTCGTCACGCCGACGCCCGCGGCCTGGCTCGACGGGATCGTCCTGCTGGTGTTTGCCTACGGAGGGTTCGAAGCCGGCTTGATGCCCTTGGCCGAGGCAAAGCAGCCGGAGCGGGATGCGCCGTTCGCTCTGCTGATGACGCTCGCCGTGTGCACCGTGCTCTACATTCTGGTCGAGCTGGTGGTGCTCCGGGCCCTGCCTAACGCGCCGTCGTCGAGCCGGCCGCTCGCGGCGGCGGCGGCGGCGCTGATCGGACCGATGGGAGCCCGATTCATGGCCGTGGCCGCGCTGCTCTCGGTGCTCGGGTGGCTGGCCGCCGCGATGGTAAACGTGCCTAGGCTCACCTACGCCATGGCGGCCAACGGCGATCTCCCGTCCATCGTTGGACGGGTCCACCCAACGTATCGAACCCCACACGTCTCGATCGTGCTGTTCGCGGTCCTGGTCGCGGCCCTGGCGCTGAGCGGCAGCTTTCTCCAGAACGTGACGCTCGCGGTGGTATCCCGGCTCGTGAACTACGGTGTCGTCTGCGCCGCCTTGCCCGCACTCCGGCGCCAGGAGCGCACGGCCCCGGACCGCGTTCCGCCCGCGCGATTCCGGCTCAAGGCGGGTCCTCTGCTCGCCGCGCTCGGAGTCGCCATCACCGCTCTGCTCATCACCCGCATCACGACCCGCGAAGCCCTGATCATGGCCGCAGTCGTCGCGGGGGCCTCAGTCAACTACTTTGCGAGTCGCAGTCGGCCCCTTAAGCCCTAATCCCTAAGCCCTAAGCCCTCCCATGCCTCATCGCCTCATCGCAGCCCTCCTCCTCCTGCCGAGCCTGCTGGTCGCCCAAGGAGCTCGGCTCCTTCGCCAACCGACCATCAGCCAGACCCAAGTCGCCTTCGTATACGCGAGCGATCTGTGGATCGTAGGCCGCGATGGTGGCGAGGCGCGGCGCCTGACCTCGTTTGACGGGGTCGAGGAATGGCCGCACTTCTCCCCCGACGGCAAATGGGTGGCGTTCACCGGCCAGTATGGTGGGAACCGAGATGTCTACGTCATCTCCGCGGACGGCGGCGAGCCCAAGCGGTTGACCTGGCATCCGGACAACGACGAGGTCGTCGGGTGGACGCCCGACGGCAGCAAGATCCTCTTCTCGTCGCCCCGCTACGGCCCGCCCACCGGGATCGAGACGATCTACGCCATCTCTCCCCAGGGAGGTATGCCCGAGCCGCTCCGGATCCCCCGGGCATGGAAGGGTTCGCTCTCGCCCGACGGCCGCTCCGCGGCGTACATGCCGTACCGGCTCTGGGACATCGAGTGGCGCAACTATCACGGCGGGCAGGCCGGGCCGATCTGGATTCAGAATCTGGAGACGGGCGCGCTCGAGAAGACGCCGGGCAATGGGTATCGCCAGATGGATCCCGTGTGGCTCAGCTCCGGGATCTACTTCATCTCCGAGCAGGACAACGCGGCGAATGTGTACCGCTACGATCCGGCGACCAAAGCCGTCACCCAGCTCACCAAGTACCGCGACTTCGACGCCAAGCATCTCGCCGGCGGCGGCGGCGCGCTGACCTACGATCAGGGCGGCTACATCCACGTCCTCGATCCCGCGACTCAGCGCGACAAACAGCTCGTGATCACGATCCATGGCGACCTTCCGCTCGCCCGGTCGCGGTGGATCGACCTCAAGCCGCAATCGCTGACGCACGCGTCGCTCTCACCGAGCGGTGCGCGGGCGTTGTTCGAAGCGCGGGGCGAGATCTTCACGATCCCCGCCGAGAAGGGCGACTACCGGAATCTGACCCGGAGCCCGGGCGCCGCCGATCGTAACCCGGTCTGGTCGCCGGATGGGAAGCAGATCGCGTGGTTCTCCGATCAGAGCGGCGAGTACCAGCTCATGGTCGGCTCTCCGGACGGGCTTACGCCGCCCCGCGCGATCCCGCTCCCCGGTTCGACCTTCTACTTCACCCCGACCTGGTCGCCCGACAGCAAGAATCTGGCGTTCACCGACGTCGGGCTCAATCTGTACTCCTTGAATGTCGCCACCGGCACGGCCACCAAGATCGACACCGACAACTACATGGTGCCGAACCGGACGGTTAACCCGCGGTGGTCGCCCGACTCGAAGTGGATCGCGTACTCGAAGCGGCTCGACAACCAGTACCACGTGGTGATGGTCCACTCGCTCAAAGACGGCAAGAATTATCAGGTGACGGACGGGCTCTCCGACGCACAGGGTCCGGCCTGGGACGCCAGCGGGAAGTATCTCTACTTCCTTGCGAGCACCGACTTCGCGCTCAACACCGGCTGGCTCGACATGAGCTCGTACGACCGGCCGGTCCGGAACGCGGTCTACGTCGTCGTGCTCCGCGCAACCGATCCGTCGCCGTTCCTTCCCGAGAGCGACGAGGAGAACGGCGCGCCCGAACCCGCCAAACCGGCTCCCAAGCCCGATTCGGCCGCGGCCGCGGTGCCGCCCAGTGCAGTGCAGATCGACTTCCCCGGCATCTCACAGCGGATCCTCGCACTCCAGCTCCCGCCCCGGAACTATGTCGAGCTCGTCCCCGGAAAAGCCGGATTCCTCTTCATCGCCGAGCCGGTCCCGAACCAGCCGGGGTTCACCGCGCTCAAGTACGATCTCAAGAAGCGGACGCCGACCCCCTTCCTGACCGGCCTCCAGGACATGAGCGTCTCGGCCGACGGATCGAAGTTCCTCTACCGGTCCGGACCCGTCTGGGGCATCGTCCCGACCGAGGGCCCGCCGCCCAAAGTCGGAGACGGGAAGCTCCAGCTCGCGCTCAAGATGTATCTCGACCCCAAGGCGGAGTGGAGCCAGATCTTCCACGAGGGCTGGCGGCTCCAGCGCGACTTCCTGTACGTGCCTAACGTCCACGGCAACGACTGGCCGGCGATCTGGAAGATGTACGAGCCGTGGGTCGCGAGCGTCGGGCATCGGAACGACTTGAACGCGCTGCTCGACATCCTGGGCGGCGAGGTATCGGTCGGCCACTCGTTCGTCTTCGGCGGCGACATGCCCGATGTCCCCGAAGCCAAAGTCGGCCTCCTCGGCGCCGACTTCACGGTCGATCAGGGACGCTATCGGATCCAGCACTTGTACACCGGGGAGAACTGGAACCCCGAGCTTCGCGCCCCGCTCTCGGAGCCGGGCGTGAACGTGGCCCAGGGCGACTACCTGCTTGCGGTGAACGGCGTCGAGCTTCGCGCGCCGACCAGTGTCTACAGCCTCTTCGAAGGAACGGCCGGCCGTCAGACCGTGCTGCGGGTCAACAGCCGGCCCACGCTCGACGGCTCCCGGGAAGTGACCGTCGTTCCGGTCGAGAGCGAGGTCGGCCTCCGGTCCCGGGCGTGGGTCGAAGGCAACCGCCGCATGGTCGATTCGCTGTCGGGCGGTAAGCTCGCGTACGTCTGGATTCCGAATACGGCTGGGGCGGGGTACACCTACTTCAATCGCTACTATTTCGCGCAGCAGCAGAAAGAGGGAGCGATTCTCGACGAGCGGTTCAACGGTGGGGGGTCGGTCGCCGACTACATCATCGACGTGGCGACCAGGAAGCTCCATGGGTACTTCAACAACCCGGTCGGTGCGCGGAAGATGGTGACCGAGCCGATCGCGGGCATCTGGGGACCCAAGGTGATGCTCGCGAACGAATCGGCCGGATCCGGCGGCGACATGTTGCCGTTCATGTTCAAGCAGAGCGCCGTCGGTCCCTTGATCGGGACCAAGACGTGGGGTGGGCTGGTCGGCATCTGGGACGCGCCGCAGCTGATCGACGGCGGCCTGATGACGGCGCCCCGCGGCGGGTTCGTCAACCTCAAGGGCCAATGGGACGTCGAGGATGTCGGTGTGACACCCGATATCGTAGTCGAGCAGACGCCGCGCGAAGTGCTCGCCGGCCACGATCCTCAGCTCGAGCGCGCCGTCACCGAGGCGATGCGGATGCTGAAGGAGAATCCGGTCAAGGTGCTCCGGACCGAGCCGACCGCGCCGATCCGCGCCAAGCGCCCGGCGCCGTGACCGGACGGTCGTTAGGCGGCCCGCCGGCTTCATGACCATGCCGGCGTTCCGGCTCCGGGTCGTCGTCGGTCCCGAGGACATCGACGACCTGGGCCACACCAACAACGTCAGCTACCTCCGGTGGGTCCAGCAGGTCGCCGAGTCCCACTGGAGCCGGCTGTCGCGCCGCGTCCCCGCGAGCGAGCGCGACCGGCTCATGTGGGTCGTGCGACGCCATGAAATCGAGTATCTGGCCCAATCCTATCCGGGCGAATCCCTCGAGCTGATCACATGGGTGCCGTCCTCCGGCCCGGCAACGTGCGACCGCGCCACTTTGGTTCGCCGGAGCGGAGACGGCGCGACGCTCGTGGAAGCCCTCTCGACGTATTGCATCCTCGACGCGGCCACCGGCCGGCCCCGCCGGGTCACCGACTCGATGCGGGCGCTGTTTGGAAATCCCCCGGTCGTCGCCCGGCCCCGGCGCGAGCCGTTCCCGCCGCTGCCCGCCGAGATTGAGGAGGCCGGCGCTGCCTAACGGAGCCCGACCTGCCCCTTGTTCGACCCGATCAGCTTGGCCGAGTCGTAGCCGATTCCCCGGCGGAACACGGTTGTCACTCGCTTGATGGCTGCGGGCTCTCGGGACGGGTCGCCATCGAGCACCACGAGGTCCGCCTGCTTGCCCGCTTCGACCGTTCCCAGCCGGTCCGCCATCCCGAGAATCGCGGCGCCGTTCGCGGTCATGATCTTGATCGCCTCCTCGGGCTTGAACCCCGCCTCGACCAAGAGCTCGAAGTTCCGCTGGTCGGCGTAGCCGGCGATGGCGCTGAGGCAGCACGGATCGGACCCGGCGCCGAGGAGACCGCCGGCCGCGACGAAGGCGCGCTCGAACGCCATCGCTTTCTTGAGCGCCGCCGTGTCGATCGAGTCCTTCGCCGTGGCGCCGCCGGCATAGTAGGTGTCGACCGACTTGGCCGCGTCCGGGAAGAGCGCATCGAGGACCCGCTGGTCACGGGGAACCCGGCTCGGGCTCGACAGCTCCATCACCGCGAGCGTGGAGGTCATCGCCACTTTGCGCTGGGCCATCTCCCGGAGTGTGGTCTGGACCGGCGGGCTTCCGATGTCGAGGCCGGCCCACGTCCGCGTCATGGCCGCGTAGTCCGCCGGACAGGTGTCGACCGCCTTGCCGGGAAAGTATTCCGAGTTGGTGAGGAGGCCGTGCTCGAGGTTGTCGATGCCTAACGCAACCGCTTCGCGGAACCCGATCGAGCAGAGGTGGGCCGTCACCTTGACCCCGTGCGTATGGGCGGCGTCGATCGCCGCCTTGAGCTCGGCCTGGGTGACCTGCGTGTACGCCTTGAACCAGGTCACCCCTTCCTCGGCCCAGTACGTCACCATCCGCGCGGCGTCGTCGGGGCCGGATAGCGGGTGCATGGCGCCGGGGCCCGGTCCCGGACCCTGGAGATACGGGCCGGTCACCACGATCTCGGGCCCGGCGACAATCCCGTCCAGGATCCAGCGCCGGAGATTGAGCTCCTGATACGAGTCGACGCTGCCGGTCGTTCGGATCGTCGTGACCCCCGCTCCGAGAAACAGCCTCGGATAGCTCGAGAGCATCGGCTTCATCGAGCCGCCGGCTGGCGAGCTGTAGTACATGTGGTCGTGAAGTCCGATCAGCCCGGGGATGACCGTGCGCCCGCCGAGGTCGACGATCTGGGCGCCCGCCGGAGCGGGAGTGCTCGACGCCGGCCCGACAGCGGAGATTTTCTCCCCCGTGATCACGATCGTCTGATCGGTCCGAGCCGGCCGGCCGGTCCCGTCGATCAGGTTCACATGAGTCAGCGCGACCACCGGTGCGTCGATGCTCACGTATTGGCGCACCTGCGGCGGCAAATTACGCTGAGCCTGCGCGCCGGATCCGGCGCCGAGCCAAACCATCGTCAGTAAAATCGCGGTACGCATCGATGCTCACTGTGGGCGGGGGACACAAATGTACCTCGGGGCCGCACGTATCTTACCGTCTTACCGTCTTACCGTCTTACCGTCCTAAAACAGCTCCCCCAACAAACACCTGCACGACCCGCCGCCCACATCCTCGAACACCGAGAGATCCGTGTGCAGGATCCGGCCGTGCCGCTCGATCGCGGCCCGCTCTGCGCTCGAGAACGCTCGATACGCCCGAGCGGACATCGTGAAAAGCGGCTCGCCCACGTCGTTGGTGAGCGCTAAGCCGTTTCCCGCGAACTCGGCGACCTGTGCGCGCGTGATCGGCACGATCGTAAGGCCGCTCGCCCTGAGCGAAGCCTCGAGCTCAGCCCGCTCGGCGGGATTCTCTACCGACTCGAGGGCGATCACGGCGAGCCCGTGCCCCACGAACATCATGACATTGGTGTGATAGTAGGGAACGCCGGCCGGATCGGTCGCGGTGAAGGTCACCAGACGATAGCCTAACGTCTGGGCCCACTGCCGGGCGAGCGCCTCGCTGGTCCGCGGGGAGAGCGCCGCGTAGGCGACTCGGGCATTGTCGTCCAGGCAGAGGCTCCCGGTGCTCTCGAGGATCTCGCCCTTCGTCTCGCGGTCCGCGAGATCCACGATCTTGGGATAGACCGCGCGGAACAGCTCGATCAGATCGGCCCGCCGCTCGATCCGGCGGCTGGGCGCGAGCATGGGATAGAACACAACGGTTGCAGGTGTTGCTCCGGAGCCGGCGTCCTCCTGACGAGCCGGGTGGGTCGAGAACCAGTTATTGCAGAAGGAGGCGTCCGGCGTTTCGGGCAAGCTCCGAACCGCCGTGACCCGAACGCCCGTCTCGACCAGGAGGTCGCGGAGCGCGCGGTGCTGCTCGACCGCCGTCCGCGCGACCGCCTTCTCCTCCGCCGGAGTCGGTGGAGCCTGGAACGCATTGGTCTCGCCGGTTTCCGCGTTGTAGCGGAAGTTCACCGGCGCGATCATCAGGACGTGCGAGGCTGCTCGCGCCGTCACGGCGACGCCTTCGAATCTTTGCTGCGCCGGTCGTTCGCGCCGTACGCGATGCCCGTCGCCGGGTCGATCACGATGGAATGCCCGTCGCCCTGCGGCCCCCCGAACTTCACCGTATGGCCCATCTGGCGGAGCGTCTCGACCACGTCCACGGGGACCGCGCCGGCCTCGAGAAAAGTGATGTCCGGAAGCCACTGGTGGTGGAGCCGGGGCGCATCAACCGCCTCCCGCGCGCTCAGGTGAAACGCCGTGACACCAAGCACGATGTCGAGGACGGTGTTGATGATGGTTCGCCCGCCCGGCGATCCGGTGACGAGCAACAGCTTCCCGTCTTTCGTGACGATGGTCGGCGTCATCGAGCTCAGCATCCGCTTGCCGGGGCGAATCCGGTTCGGTTCTGTGCCGATATCGCCGTCCTCGTTGGTCTCGCCCGGCTTCTTGTTGAAGTCACCCATCTCGTTGTTGAGAATGATCCCCGTCCCCGCGATGACCACTCGCGACCCGAACGCCTGCTCCAGCGTGTATGTGTTGGCGACCGCGTTCCCCGACGAATCGACGACCGAGAAGTGGGTCGTCTGGTCGCTTTCATGGCCGGCGACGGGGAAGCGCCCGTGCGCGAGCGCGGTGCTCGAGGTCGCCCGGGTCGTGTCCAGCGTCTCGGCGATGATCGCGGCGTGGCCCTTTGCCGTGAGGCGCTCGACCGGCACCGAGACGAAGTCGGGGTCGCCCAGGAACTCGGCCCGGTCGAGGAACGCGCGCCGCATCGCCTCGATCTCGAGGTGCAGCGTCGTCGCAGCGAGGCGGGGACGGGAGCCGATGTCGAATCGCTCGAGAAAATTGAGCATCTCGATCAGGGCGATCCCCCCCGAGCTCGGCGGCGGCATCGAGATGATCTCGTGGCCGAGGAAGGTGCCTCGGACCGGCAACCGTTCGACGGCTTTGTACTGGGCCAGGTCTTCTTTCGAGATGATGCCGCCGTGCTCCGCCATGTCCGCGGCGATCCGGTCCGCGATCCAACCGGTGTAGAACGCATCCGGTCCTTTCTCCGCGATCGCTTTGAGCGTCTTCGCCAGGTCCTTGAATACCGCGCGCTCACCCTTCTTCCACGGCTTTCCGTCCTGGCGGCCGTATTCGGCGATCGTGCTCGGGAACTGCTGGCTGTTCTTGATGAGCCAGTTGAGCATGTCCGCCTCGCTCTCGGTCAGCTCGTGACCCTTTTGCGCGAGGTCGGCCGCGGGCATCACGAGCGTCTTCCACGGCAGGCTCCCATAACGCTCGTGGGCCATCGCGAGCCCGCGGACGGTGCCGGGGACACCGGGTGCGAGATACCCCTCGGCCGTGAGCTTCCGGTCGATCTTTCCGTCCGCGCCGAGATACATCGTCTCGGTCGACTTGAGCGGCGCCCGCTCGCGATAGTCGATGGTGGTGGACGTGCCGTTGGCCAGCCGGATCACCATGAACCCGCCGCCGCCGAC
>JBDTOH010000060.1:0-16599 GCA_039933355.1 Gemmatimonadota bacterium
CCGAGTTCGGCTTCAGGCAGGCCATGGAGCTGGCGTCGCGTCTCGAGCAGGCGGCGGTCATCCTCCCGATCACGGTGGTCTTGGGCGACAAGGTCATCGAGGTGCGGCCGCGGGGCTGCACCAAAGGCGCCGCAGTGGTTCGGGTCGCGTCCGGGGTGGGAAAAAAAGCCCTCTGCGTGAGCGCGGGCGACGATCAAACGGACGAAGAGATGTTCGAAGCGCTGCCGGCCGGCTCCATCGCGCTCCACGTGGGGGCGCAACCCAGCCGGGCGTCCCTGCGGGTCGGCACGGTGAGCGAGGTCCGCTCGTTCCTTGCCGCACTCGCGGGTACCTAACGCTCGCTCCGAGCGGTCGCTGTCCGGTCGCGCGCCAGCCGGACTCCCATTAGGTTCTCTCCCGCTTCCTTCCCCAAAGAGGTTCCGCCCGCATGGCACCCCGCCGCCTCGTGCTGGACGATTGGCTTGGCTATCGGCTCACTGTTCTGTCGAACGAGCTCAGCCTGTGCCTGCACGGGGTCTACAACGCCCGGTTCAAGGTCTCGGTCGCCGGGTGGCGGATCATAGCTCACCTCGCGGCCGAGTCGCCGCTTTCATCGATTGAAGTGGCCGAGCGGGCCGTGATGGATCCGGTGCAGGTGAGCCGGGCGGTCAGCGACCTCGTCCGGCTCGGGATGGTGAGCCGCGGGATCGACCGCCGCGACCGGCGGCGGCTCGCACTCCGACTGACCGCGAAAGGCCGCCGGGTCTACCGCGCGGTCGCGCCGTCCGGATCCAGGAGGCGCTCCTCGCCACGCTCACCGGCCGCGAGCGGCGCGCCTTCGACTCGCTGCTTGCTCGGCTTCAACAGCGGGGGGCCGAGATCCTCATCCGAGGTGACGACGGGAGCGTGGTGTTCCGGCCGCTCAAGCGCGCGCCGCGATGAGGGCGCGAACGTCCGCTTTGGTTACTTTTCCCATTGCGTTCCGAGGAAGAGCGGCGACGAACACGATCGTTCTGGGAATCTTGTAGGGCGCGAGCCGCTCCTTCGCCCAGGCTCTGAGATGAGCCGCCGCGAGGTCGGCTCCGTCCCCCGCCACGATGGCGACCGCGACCCGCTCGCCGAGATCGTCGTCCGCGAGACCCACGACGGCGCAGTCGCGAATATCCGGATGCTCGCGGAGCGCCTCCTCGATCTCGAGCGCCGAGATCTTGTAGCCGGCCGACTTGATGATGTCGACGCTTTCGCGGCCCAAGATCCGGTAGTATCCGCCCTCCACGACGCCCACGTCGCCGGTCATGAACCATCCGTCGCGGAACGCTCCAACGGTTGCCTCGGGACGGTTCCAGTATTCGGAGAACACCTGGTCTCCCCGCACCTCGATCTGCCCGGCGGTTCCCGGCTCGACGACGCCGAGCACATCGGTGAGCCGGACGGCGACGCCGGGGAGCGGCCGGCCCACCGTTCCCGCTCGCCGCTCGCCCTCGAGCGGGTTAGAAAGCGCCATCCCGATCTCCGTCATTCCGTAGCGCTCGAGCAGCGTATGGCCGGTGATCGCGCGCCACCGGTTGAGCGTACCGACGGGCAAAGCCGCGGAACCCGAGACCATGAGCCGGAGCGGTGCCGTTCCGGCCGACCAGCGGCGCCTCGTCTCAGGATCGGCCGCGTCCCATGCCGCGATCAATCGTCCGTAGATCGTGGGAACCGCCATGAACAATGTGATCTCGCCCGATGCGAGACGGTCCCAGACCGGGGCCGGATCGAACTCTCGAACGAACTCGCAGCATGCGCCCGCCCAGAGCGCACAGGACAGCGCGTTGACGATGCCGTGGACGTGGTGGAGCGGGAGTACGTGAAGAATTCGGTCGTCCGCCCGCCATTCCCACGCGTCAACGAGAGTGGTGATCTGCGCTCGCAAGTTGGCGTGCGTGGTGATGACGCCCTTGGGCTTTCCGGTGGTGCCGCTCGTGTAGAGCATCATCGCGCGGCGGGACGGATCGATCGCGGGTAGGATCGCGTCCGCCGGTTCGACGGTTGTGACCAGACGGAGACTCTGCGTCTGCGCGAGCGGCTCGAGGCGGCTTCGGAGCGACGGGTGCGCGATCACTATGGTCGCTCCGGCATCTTCGAGGACGTACCCGAGCTCGGCCGCGGGATGACTCGGCGCGAGCGGAACCGCAATCCCGCCGGCCCGCCAGATGCCCCACTGCGCCGCCGCATAGCGAAAACCCGGAGGCTCGAGAAACGCGACACGAGCCTCGGCCAGGTCGGTTTCACCCTTGAGCAGTCCGCCCGCGATCCCGGCCGACGCGGCGCTCAGATCCGCATACGTGTAGCGACCGCTCGAGTCGATGATCGCCGTGCGACCCGGCTCACGCGCGGCGCGATCCACCAGCCAGCGTTCTTGGGGAGTCATGGGGGGATGATCACCGGAGAGCGCTCGACCGGCAAGAGTTGCGACGACAGCCGGGGCCGGTCGCTCTCGAGGGTCGGAGTTGAGTTGCCACGGTCTGAGCACGGCAAGCGAGATCCCCGATGACCGTGATGTCCCCGGAGTGCCACGCCGCGCGTAGGCGGGAATGGCTGTGACCGGATTAGCTTGAGGTCGCTCCCCGCACGAACCCCACCGCTCCAGAGGCCTTATGCGAACCGCAAATCGCCGCCGCATCTCGATGATACTGTTTGCTGTCACCCTCCCGTTGACGCTCGAGGCTCAGGCCGCGCAACCGAAGGCGCCGCTCGACGGGTTCGATCAATGGGCGACGGCGACGATGGCGGAGTGGCACGTCCCCGGCATGGCCGTGGGCGTGATCAAAGACGGCAAGGTCGTGCTGGCGAAGGGCTATGGTTATCGGGACGTCGAAACGAAGCTGCCGGTCACCGAGCGAACGCTCATGGCCATCGGGTCCAACACCAAGTCGTTCACGGTGACAGTGCTCGGTATGCTGGCCGACGAAGGCAAGCTGAGCTGGGACAAGCCGGTCCGGACGTATCTTCCCGACTTCCAACTCTTCGACCCGATCGCCACGCAGGAGATGACGGCGCGGGATCTGGTGACGCATCGCTCCGGGCTGCCCCGCCACGACAACCTATGGTATGGCCGCGGGTTCACTCGAAAAGAATTGTACGACCGGCTTCGGTATCTGCAGCCGAGCTATTCTTTCCGCAGCAGGTATCAGTATCAGAATCTCATGTTCATGACTGCCGGATATCTGGCGGAGCAGCTCACCGGCCGGAGTTGGGATGATCTGATTCGAGATCGGATCTTCACGCCACTCGGGATGACACGCGCAGTCACCTCGGTGAACGCCATGCCGAAGGCGGACGACTTTGCGTACGCGTACGGCTGGCGCGACAAGACGATCACGAAGCTCCCGTATCGGAACATCGATGCGATCGGTCCGGCCGGCTCGATCGACGCGAGCGTGGAGGACATGCTCAAGTACGTTCAGTTCCGGCTCGACAAAGGCGTTGCGGGGGGGAAGCGGCTCCTATCCGAGGCGATGGAGCAGCAGATGCAGTCGCCCCAGATGGTGACCGGCGGGCAAGTGATGTACGACGAGACCGGCTACACCGACTACGGAATGGGCCTTGGGATCGGGTCATATCAGGGGCATGTGACGGTCGGACATGGTGGCGGGATCGACGGCTTCATCTCGGCGATCAACTGGATGCCGTTCCAAAAGATCGGGATCGTGGTGCTCACCAATCAGGGAGACGGCAACCCGGTTCCCACCATGGTCGTGAAGAAGCTCTACGACCGGCTGCTCGGACGCGAGATCGTGGACTGGGTGGGCCGCCAACGGAAGCAGGACGCCGAGGGGGAAGCCCGCCAGGAAAAGGAGCGTCAGAAAGCGATCGCCGAGCGGAAGCCTAACGCGGCGCCGACCCATCCGCTCGACAGCTACGCGGGGACGTACGAGCATCCGGGCTATGGCCGGCTGACGGTGCGGAGTGCGGGTGGAGCGCTCGAGCTGGACATGGATGCCACTCACGCCAAGCTGAATCCGTTCCACTACGACATCTTCGAGATCGACAGCGACGCCAATGTGGTCCCATTCAGGGGACGGGTTCAGTTCGGGATGGACAAGAAGGGCGATATCGACCGGGTTGCCATTCCGATCGAGCCGGCGGTCGCGGACATTGTGTTTATCCGGAAACCATAACTCGGGGGACAGGGGCCCGATGACCGGGAACTGAGGAGCGGAGCCAGCCCCACTGTCCCGAGAGAGCGAAACGACCAAGGGATCGACTCAGCGTGTTCCGGGACTCGCGTAGTAGATCGCTTTGCTCGGGATGACGACATTGCAGTGAGCTTCGGCCGCCGTCCCCCGTCTAGATTCTCGCCCGGAGCGTGACGGCATAGTTCCGGGTTGCCTGAAGGTAGAAGTACGACGTGACGCCGTCCGTGTACCCTCCGGTGATAATCAGCCGATTGGTCAGATTGCGGACCTGACCTAACGCTTCGAACCGGCTGAACCGCCAGGCAACGGTCGCGTCGACGCCGTAGCTCCGCGGGGTCATGAAGCGGCGGTCGCCCGTGTTCGCCAGGAACGATTTTCCCAGATAACGCCCATCGACCGTGACGTCGACCCGACTCGAAGGTCGAACGGTGATCGACTGGTTCGCGAAGAACGCCGGCGTGAGCAGCGGCTCGACATCGGTGTAGGTGACCCCCGTCGCGTCGTCGGTGTAGGCCGAGATTCGGTTGCGGCTCAGCGTCGCATTGGCGCGGGCGGTGACCTTGCTGCTCGCCTGCCATGTGATGTCCACTTCGAGCCCGCGGCGGTAGCTCTTCGGCACGTTCTTCCGGAGCGGCAGGCCGATATAGCTCAACGCGCCGATTGGAGCGATCTCGTTTCGAAAATTCATCAGATAGAGATTCGCCGCGATAGTGACGTCGCCGCTTCGGTAACCGAGACCGGCTTCGATGTCGTGGACTCGCTCGGGCTTGACGCGGTCGAATGCCCCGACGAACGCGACGTTCGTCGTATCGAGATTGTCGAAGCCCGCGAACATGTCGTTTCGGGCTGGTTCGCGGCCGGTTGTGCCATAGGAAGCGTATCCGGTGAGCGACGGCGAGAGGTGCACCGTGGCGCCGATCTTCGGATTGAAGAATGTCCAGGCCGTCTTCTCTGTGGTGATTCCGGCATGCGGATCGGGGTGGTACCGGTACGTCACCCGCCGCACCAGCAGATCGCCGAAGAGGGTCACCCGGCCGGCCTCGATGCTGGCCTTGGCGAATCCGCTCGCCTCGTTCTTGAATCCGGTGTTGAAGTACGTCACCACGGTCGGATCGTCGTACCCGAAGTGGTCGCGCCAATATCCGTTGGCATGGGCTCCGACGCTCACGGTGGCGGGCCCGATCGCCTGGTTCCACGAGGCGAGGATGCCGGTCACGGCGGAGCGGAGATTAAAGTTCTCGACCAGCGTGGGATCGAGTCGCACGTCGTAGTTCCCGCCGGCGTCGACCCGATAGGCCGTCGCCGAGAAGGACGCCCGGTCCCCGACCAGTTGAGTCAGCGTTAGGCCGACGAGCTGCTGCCAGAACCGGTCGCCTTCGTGGAGCGAGTTGGTTCGGGGATCCTCCGCGATCTCCGCCTCCGACGCCGCGAGATAGGCCTCGCGGTTCCGGGAGACACCGCTGAAGCCGGTCAGCTTGAGACTGGTGCGGTCGCCGAAGTAGCCCGCGCTCGCGAACCCGCCGAGCGCCTGGTTGCCAGAATTGAAGCGAAAGCCGTCGGTGTCGTTGAACGACAGGCGGGCGTAGCCGGCGAACCGGCTCTTGAGCATCCCGGTCTGGTATTCGAGGCTGCCGCGCCGGCTGTCGAAGGACCCGCCGGTGAGCTGCGCTTCGGCTTGGCGGGGTGCGTCGCGGAGCGCGATCGACTCGAAATTGACCGAGCCGGCGAACGCGGCCGTGCCGTTCGAGCTGGTGCCGACGCCGCGCTGGACCTGGACCGACTGCAGCGAGTTGGCGAAGTCGGGAAAGTTCGAGAAGAAAACTCCTTGATCCTCGGCGTCGTTCAGCGGAATTCCGTCGAGCGTCATGTTGATGCGGGTCGCATCGATACCGCGAATCCTGAGATAGGTGTAGTTGGAGTACGCGCCGCCGTCGGCATAGGCGGTGATCGATGGCGTCAGCGCGAGGAGCAGCGGGATCTCCTGACCCGAGTATCGCACCTCCAGCTCGCGCTTCGTCACCTCCGTGGCCGAGACCGGGGTCTCGCCGAGCCCGCGGATGGCTGAGACGGTGACCGCCTCGAGCGCACGAGCGACCGGCGTGAGGCGGAGCTCGACCGTCCCACCCGATGGAGCCAATGTCGTATCGAGGTCGGCGTAGCCGGTGCGGCGGATCTTGACGGCAATCGGGCCCGCGCCCTCGGACGCCAGGGTGAATCGCCCCGACGAGTCCGTCAGCGTGGCGTTGCCGCCTCGAGTCTGCTCGACCCTCGCTCCAGCGATCGGGGTTCCGGTGACGGCATCGGTAACCCGGCCCGCGATGGTGAGAAGAACGGCGATCAGAGCCAGCGGAGACATGAGGCGTCCGGCTTGAGAGTGGTCGCGCGTCGAAGAGACGAAGCGCAACGCCGCGGATGCGGCACCGAAAAAAGATAGTAGGCCCGACCGCGACTTGCGCCGACGGTCCGAGACCCAGAGCTTAGGTGATCCAGCCGGCCCGCGCCCGCAAGACGTTTCGAACGTGTGGTCCCGCCGCCTCGCTGCAGCGACGATTCGCTCGGGAGAGGAATCCTGTGGAGGACCCGGTCGCGGTTCGCCGGCCGATTCCTCTTACGACTCAATCGATTATGCTCCTCGCGCTGATGTTTGGTGCCGTGGCGGCTCAGGCCGGGCAGCGGTTCGATACCGCCGCTGCCGTCGCCACGATTCACGAATTCCAGTCGCTGTGCCGGCGCGAGAACGGTGTGCTCTGGGGCCGTTCTCTGTGCGGACCCTTCATCGCGATCGACCCGCAGAGCGGGACTGCCGCGGCGAGCGACTCGCCCGGCGCGCCCGGCTTCCGGCGGGTCGGCGACGTGGCGATCGGGCCGATTCCCGAAGGGGTTCCCTTCGCGAATACCGCCTTCGATTGGCAGGGCGCGCGCTGGCTCGTCCTGCTGCTGCCGGTACCAGGAGATTCCTACCATCGGGCGGCGGTGCTCCTTCACGAAGCGTTCCATCGGATTCAGCCGGCGCTCGGGCTGAACCGCCCCGATGCGATGAATCCGCACCTCGATGAGCGCGATGGACGGGTCTGGCTCCGGCTCGAGCTCCGGGCCCTGGGAAGGGCGATCGCCGGCTCGGGAGCGGCCGCCCGCCAGACGTTAGGCGATGCGGTCCTGTTCCGGGCTCGCCGCTATCAGCGCTATCCCGAGGCCAGGGAGAGGGAAGAGTTGCTGGAGATCAGCGAGGGCTTGGCGGAATACACCGGCATGGCGGCGGCCCGCCGGCTGCTCGGGACGCCGATCGCCGTCGTTGTGGAGGATCTGACCGGCTTCGAAAAGCGCCGGAGCTTCGTGCGGTCGCTGGGTTATGGAACGGGTCCGGCGATGGGATCGTTGCTCGATCGCTATCGGCCGGGCTGGCGGCGACAGGTTGCGACCGAAGGCTTTGCGGCGCAGCTCGCACGGGTCGCGCCGGCGCTCCCTCCCTCGGATCGGATCTCGCTCCGCGCCGACGCTCGCGCGGTCAGGTACGGCAATCACGAGATTGCGGCCGAGGAGGATGCGCGCGCCGTCGAGCGGAACCGGCGGATCGCCGAGTACCGCGGGCTCTTCATCGATGGGCCGGCGCTCATCATCCCCGCGACCGGAGCCAATCGGAGCTTCAATCCCAACACGCTCTTTCCGCTGCCGGGCGGAGGCACCGTCTACCCGACCGGGGAGTTCACGGCGCCGTGGGGAGTCCTGGAAATCTCCGACCACGGCGCGCTGCTCTCGGACGACTTGAGCTCGCTCCGGGTTACGGCGCCGATCCGCACCACCGCCGACTCCGCGATCGGCGAGGGATGGCGGCTCAGGCTCAATCCGGGCTGGGCCATCAAGCCGGGAACCAAGCCGGGAGAGTCGGTGCTGGCAGAGTCGCCATGAGGGCGGTCCAAAGTCAGGGAAGGTCGGGCAGATACGCCTTGGCAATCCCCGCTAGCAGCGCGTCGGGATCCATGGTTCCGTTCGTCAGCACGACAAAGCCGATCTTCTGGTCGAGGAAGTAGCGGAACGCGGCGGTCCCTCCGCCCGAGTGCCCGATCCACCGGAAGCCCGGCGTGTCGTCCACGACATAGCCGCCGCCGTAGCCCATCTGCTTGCCTAACCGGAACACGGAGCCGTCGTTGAGCTTGACCGCGGTCCACAGCTCGGCCTTCGATTCGGGCTTGAGCAGCGAGCCCGACGTCAGCGCGATCAACCACTTGGACCAGTCGACGACGTTGGTGTTGATGCCGGCGGCCGCGCGCACGTACGGCGGAAAGTCCACCCGCCGCACCGTCAGCTTCCCGGTCTTGTCGGCCTCGTAGGCGGTGGCGCGGCCGGGGATCACATCTTTCCCGTCGCCGAACGCCGTGGACGTCATGCCGATCGGCTCGAAGATCCGGTGCCGGACCTGCGCCTCGAAAACATCGCCGGTGATCCGCTCGATGATTCGCTTGATCAGCATGTAGTTGGTCTGGTTGTAGCTCCACTTCTCGCCCGGGCGGAACTGCATCGGCATCGTGCGGAGCTTGACCATCGCGGAGTCCCCGTCTTCGGAGACGAGCGGGCCGCGTCCCGGCACCAGCGCGATGTCCGGGAGTCCCGAGGTGTGCGACATCGCCCGGCTGAGCGGGATGCCGGTCCAGGCTTCGGGCAGGTCGGGGAGGAGGGCACCGAGCGTATCGGTGAGCTCGAGCTTGTGCTCCTCGACCAGCATCATGAGCAGCTCGGTCGCAAACGCCTTCGTCGCGGATGCGATCGGATATACCGTGCTCACCGTGGCAGGGACGTTGAGCTCGACGCTGGCCGTGCCGAAGGCGGCCTGATCGATGACGCGACCATCTTTGATGACCGCCATCGTGACGCTGGGCAAGTGCCGGGACGCCATCGTTTCGCGGATGAACCGCTCAGCCCGATCGTTCTGGGCGAACGCGGGAAGGGGCGAAAGCGAGGCAGCGGCGATGACGAGCGAGAGACCGGCGGTGAACCGCGACACGAAACCTCCAGGGATTGTAGGACGGCTGGAATAGACGTGGTACGAGATCGAGCGGGACAGGTTTCATCCGTGGCTCGACCCTCGGGTGCGTCCGGGGTACAATTGAGCATGCCGACTACTTTCCTGAACGTCAGTCTCTCCGTCAATGGCACCGGGTATACCGTCTCGATCGACAGTCGGGCCACGCTGCTCGAGGTGCTCCGGGGCGAGCTGGGCCTCACCGGGACCAAGCCCGGTTGCGAGCATGGCGAGTGCGGGGCCTGCACCGTCCTGGTGAACGGGCGCCGCGTCTTGAGCTGCCTCGCGCTCGCCGCGACCCAGGAGGGTGCGGAAGTCACCACGATCGAGGGCCTTGCACCGCTCGGAGCGCTCCATCCGGTTCAGCAAGCGTTCATCGATCATGACGCGATGCAATGCGGGTTCTGTACTCCAGGCCAGGTGCTGTCGGCCGTTGCGTGCCTCGCCGAGGGACACGCGAGCTCCCGGGAAGAGATCCGGGAATGGATGAGCGGAAACTTGTGCCGCTGCAGCGCCTATCCCCAGATCGTCGATGCCGTGTTTGCGGCAGGCCGGGCGATCGTCGAGGGCGCATGAGGTTCGAGCGCGCCTCGTCGGCGTCGGATGCGCTCGCCAAGGTGGCGCTGGCGCCCGATGCCCAATTCATCGCTGGAGGCACCGAGCTGGTCAACTGGATCCGTGATGGGATCGCTGCGCCGAGCCTGGTTATCGATCTCTCACCACTGCCGCTCCGCGGAATCCGCCGAGACGGCGGAGTCATCGTGATCGGGGCGCTCGAGCGCCTCGCCGACGTCGCCGCCCACGCGATGGTGAGGCGGGATCTTCCGGCGGTGGCCGCGGCCCTCGAGGCGGCCGCCAGCCCGCAGATCCGCAACATGGGCACGATCGGCGGGAATCTGCTCCAGCGAACCCGGTGCCCGTATTTCCGAGCCGACGCGCCGACGGCCTGCAACCGCCGCGATCCCGGGAGCGGCTGTTCCGCGCTCGAAGGCGACTCTCGGCACGCCGCGATCCTCGGGTGGAAAGAGGCCTGTGTCGCCGTCCACGCGTCCGATCTCGCCGTTGCGCTGCTCGCGCTCGACGCGGTCCTCGTGATCGAGACGGCATCCGGCCCGCGACGGGTGCCGCTCGCCGAGTTCTACCCCGACGAAAGCCGGCCGTTCGGGCCTGAGACCACTCTTGGTCACGGCGAGCTGATCGTCGCGGTCGAAGTCCCGCTCGACGTGGCGGCGGGCCGCTCGCGGTTTCTCAAGGCGCGCGACCGGGCTTCGTTCGAGTTCGCTCTGGTATCGGCCGCGGCGGCGGTCGCCATCGAGGGAGGCCGGATCGTCGAGGCGCGGGTCGCGTTAGGCGGCGTGGCGAGTCGTCCCTGGCGGCTCTGGGAAACCGAGGCCGCGCTCCGCGGGGCGCCCGTCTCGGCCTCGAGCATCGACGCTGCCGTGACGGCTGGACTCGCTGGCGCCCGGCCACTCAAAGACAACGCGTACAAGGTGGAGCTGGCCCGCCGGGTGGCGGCCGCCGTCATCAATCAGGCCGGAGGCGCTGCATGAGCGTGATTGGAACCCCGCTGGTCCGCCGCGATGCCCGGCTCAAAGTCACCGGTGCGGCGCCCTATGTCGGCGACCTGGTCGTGCCCGGCGTGCTGCACGGTGTATTCGTCACGAGCACGATCGCCCGGGGGCGAATCGCGGCGATCGACTCGACGGCCGCGCTGCGGATTCCAGGTATAGTCCAGGTGTTCACGCACGAGAATATGCCTCGCTTCGGCAAGATCAAAGGCGTGCCGGGCCAAGCATTTCTGCTAATGCAGGCAAACGAGATCCAGTACGAGGGTCAGTACGTCGCCTTCGTCGTCGCCGAGACGCTGATGGGCGCCCGCGATGCCGCCCGCCTGGTCGAGATCAGCTACGTCACCGAGCACCCGCGGGTCGATTTCCGGCGCCATCTCGAGCTCGAGGAGACCGTCACCGATTTCGCGGAGCCCGATACATCGGTGGGCGACGTCCGCGCCGGCTTGGCGGCGGCGGACATCACGATCTCGAGCACCTTCCGCACCGCGGATCGGCATCACGTTCCGATGGAGCCGGCCGGCACGCTCGCGGAATGGCGGAACGGCGACCTCCTCCTTCACGATGCGACCCAGTGGGGTTACGGCGTGCGGATGGTGATCAGCTCGGCGCTGGGGCTGCCTCAGGAACGGGTGCGGGTCACGTCCACGTACGTCGGTGGCGGGTTCGGCTCGAAGGGGTTCGCGTGGCCGCACCAGCTCATCATCGCGGCGGCGGCGATGACGCTCGAGCGATCGGTCCGCGGCATCCTGCCGCGCGCGCTGACGTTTACCGGGCACGGCTACCAGCCCGCTACCGAGCAGGAGGTGACGTTAGGCGCGCACCGGGACGGAACCCTGCTCGCGATCCGGCACCGGAGCGTCAACCCCACTTCGATCGGCGACGAGTACCCGGAGTATGCCGCGATGGGGACCCGGTCCGTGTATGCGTGCCCGGCGATCGAAACCGCCACCCGGGTCGTTCGGGTGAACCGCAACGTGCCCACGCCCATGCGGGCCCCTCACGAAGGTCCGGGGATGGTCGCGCTCGAGATCGCGATGGACGAGCTCGCCGTGGTCGCGGGGGTCGATCCGGTCGAGCTCCGGCTCCGCAACTACGCCGAGACGGACCCGACGTCCGGCCTCCCGTTCTCGAGCAAGGCGCTCCGCGAGTGTTACCGAATCGGAGCGGAGAAGTTCGGCTGGGCCGCCCGGACGCCCGCGCCGCGTTCGATGCGCGACGGCTCGACCCTGATCGGGTGGGGCATGGCCACGGCGCTCATGACCACGTTCCGCTTCGGCTCGGCCGCGCGAGTCACGATCCGTCGCGACGGCCGGGTCGTGATCGAGACCGGGACCCAGGAGATCGGTACCGGCGTCCTGACCATCATGCCGCAGATCGCGGCCGACGCGTTAGGCGTGCCGGTCGACCAGGTCGACCTCATCTACGGAGACACCGATCTTCCGGAGGCGGGCGGCACCTTCGGCTCCGCGACCACGCTGAGCGTCGGCTCCGCGGTGCTCGACGCCGCCACCCGGCTCAAAGCCCGCCTGATCGAGCTCGGCGGAGAGCCCGAGCTCAGCCCGGCCGAGTACACCGAAGTTCTCAAGCTCCGCGGGCTCGAGCAGCTCACGATCGACGGCGGGTGGTCGCCGCAACAGGGCAACGAGTACTCGATGCAGTGTTTCGGCGCGGTATTCGCGGAGGTCCGCGTCGACGAACGGATTCCGATCCCGCGGGTCAGCCGGTGCGTCGGATGCTACAGCGTCGGCCGGATCATCAACCCGAGAACAGCCCGGAGCCAGCTGACCGGCGGGATCATTTGGGGCATCGGGCAGGCGCTGCTGGAGGACTCGCGGGTCGACCCGGTGACCGGCCGATATCTCTCCAAGAATCTGTCGGGCTACCTGATCCCGAGCCACGCCGACGTTCCCGCGGTCGAGGCGTACTGGGCCGAGGAGCACGATCCCCACGCGAGTGCGTTAGGCGCGCGCGGCGTGGGCGAGGTGGGCGCCGTCGGCGTCGGTCCCGCGATCGCGAACGCGGTGTTCCACGCGACCGGTGTGAGGGTGAGGGAGGTACCGATTCGGGTGGAGATGCTGCTCTGAGAGGGCTTCGGGCTTAGGAGTTAGGGCTTCGGGAGGAGCTGCGAATCCCGAAGGCCTAAGCCCTAGTCCCTCACGTTGTTCCTCTGCCGAGCTTCCCAATCTCTGCCTTTCCGATCGTATCGTTGTCCGTCCCGAACCAGATCGTCTTCGTGGCTGGATCGTAGACCATGTACCGAACCGTTCCGCCGCCGCTCGGGATGTCGGTCGCGCTCACCCACCGCTCGGTTTTCGAGTCGAACGCCACGAGCCGATTCGGTTGCTTCCCCGTTTCGACCAGCCAGAGCCGGTCGCGGTCGTCCGAAGTCATCGCGTAGACCAGTGCGCCTTTGCCGCCCGGAGTCGCCCATTCCTTGACGGTGCCGGTCTTTGGGTCGAGCCGGCCGAGTTGGCCCCTCGTGTAGTCGCCGTACCAGATGGCGCCATCGGACGTGAGGGCGATGCGTCGCGGCCGGCTCTGCGGATCGGGCAACGGGTATTCACGAAGCTCCATCGTCTTTGGATCCACCGTCCCGATCTTGTTCGTGCCGAAGAGGTCGAACCAGGGCCGGTTGTTGGCGTCGATCACGATCCCGTACGGGCGCGCGCCCTCGATCGGGATCTTGATGAGCTGGATCTTCTGAGTTGGGACGGTCAGCTTTCCGACGAAGTTGCCTCCCTGCACGGTAAACCAGATATCTCCGGCGCGATCCAAGACCAGGGTGTGAGGATCCTTGGCCGCCGGATCGGGCAGCGGAATGGTGGTGAGCTTGCCGGTCTTCGCATCGAGGCGGCCGATCGTGCCGTTCTGGTTGCCGGAGAACCAGGCATTTCCGCCGCCGTCCACGATGATGTTGTGCGGATTGGTGCCGACAGGAATCTCGAACCGATCGAACTTGGACGTCTTCGGCTCGAGCCGCGCGACATAGTTCCCGACTTGACCGACGAACCAGATCCTTCCGTCAGGAGCGACCGCCGGATCCCGCGGCCGCGACTTCTTCCACGGAACCGGCCACTCATGCACCGGCACCGCCTCGAGCGGAAGCTGGCGCGCGGCGTTCGCGTCGCCCGTTAGGCCGAGTGACAGCGCAATGACCCCAAGACTCGAGCACCACCGCAACCGTTCCATCCAATCCTCCTCGCGCTTCGTCGTTGACTTCGAGTAAGCTCCCTGCCGTATCGTGCCGCCGTGCCGCCGTGCCGCCGTGCCGCCGTGCCGCCGTGCATCACGCAAATCCCTTCGGCGCCTCGAACCCGCCGATCACCTCCGCCAAATGCGCCGCGAACGCGATCGGGGTTGCGTCCTCGAGATACGGGCCCATGATCTGCAACCCGACCGGAAGCCCGGACCGGGTCCGGCCGGCGGGCGCAACGGTCGCCGGGCAGCCGGTGAGCGTAGCGGAATGAATCCACCAGAGCAGATCCATGTAAGGCCTAACGCCGTCCGAGGTGGGTAGCGGCGTCTGGGGCGGGGTGTGCTGAATCGCGGTGGTGAACACCACCGGCATCAGGAACACGTCGTGGTGCTCGAACCAGCGCTGCCAGGCGTCGCGGGCCGCGATCCGCTCTGCGTCGCGCGCGGCGATCAGCTTCTGCGGATCGGTCTGCGCCTTCGCCATGACGACCCCGAGACTGGTGTCGGGATGGGCCGCGAGCTGGCGGACCTGATCGATCTTTGCGTCGTCCAGGCTGCCGGCGAACGTGGCGACCGACACCAGATACTCGTAGGTCTTGAACTGCTGCGCCGCATCGACGGCTTCAGGCCACCCCTCGGTGAGCCGGACGCCGGCCTTCCGGATCTTGTCGATCGCCGCCTCGAGGACCTCGCGGACCTCGGGAACCACCGGACACGCCGGGTGGCTGAGCACGTAGCCGGCCCGGAACGCGCGGAGAGTGGTCTGCCGGGGCGGCGGGAGCTCCCAGCGGTAGGCGATCCGGTCAGGCGACTCGGGACCACCTAACGATCGGACCGCGAGCGCCAGGTCGTCGGCGCCCCGGGTCAGCGGGCCGGCCACCGGCAGGCTCGGCGGCGGCCCAACGGCGCCGGGCATCGGCGGGATGTGCCCGCG
This sequence comes from Gemmatimonadota bacterium, assembly GCA_039933355.1. Taxonomy (GTDB): domain Bacteria; phylum Gemmatimonadota; class Gemmatimonadetes; order Gemmatimonadales; family GWC2-71-9; genus SHZU01. Next base: position 14,878 of record JBDTOH010000060.1, read on the forward strand.
CAGGGGAATCAGGTTGAGCGTGGGCTTGTGCCCGTAGATGCCGGTCCAGCTCGCCGGAATCCGAATCGAGCCGCCGATGTCGCTCCCGATCGAGAGGTAGCCGAGGCCGGCCGCCGTCGCCGCAGCGCTGCCGCCGCTCGAGCCGCCGGGAGTCCGTCCCAGATCCCATGGGTTGTTGGTTCGCCCGTAGATCGGATTGTCGCTCTGCCAGTCCCCCGCGAGCGGCGGAACGTTGGTGTTACCCAGGATCACCGCACCCGCCGATCGGAGCCGGGCGACCACCGCTGCATCTTCCATCGGAATGTGATTGCGGAGCGGTTCGAATCCCGCGGTCGTCTTGACTCCTTTGATCTCGAACGTGTCCTTGATCGTGACCGGGAGGCCATGGAACGGGCCGAGCGTCCTGCCCCGCGCCATCGCGCGGTCGGCGTCGCCGGCGCGTGCCAGCGCCGACTCGGCGAGCACGTTCACGACGGCGTTGAGCTTGGGATTGAGCCGCTCGATCCGTGTGAGCACCAGCCGAGTCAGCTCGACCGACGAAATGCGGCGGGACCGGAGGGCGGCAATCGCTTCGGTGGCCGACGCGAAGCCGAGATCGGGCGCGCCTCCGAACGGCAGGACGGCCCCGGCGCCAAAGCCAGCCCCAAGGCTCATGATGGAATTGGCGACGAAATCGCGACGGGTGGGGGCCATTGGGATCAGCGCTGGTGAACCGGGAGCTCAGAACCGGGAACCGGGAATTGCCTAACTCGATGCTTCGTTCTCCGTCCTCACAGTCTTACCGTCCTGCCGTCTTGCGGCCCTGCCGCCCTGCCGCCCTGCCGCCGTACAATATCCCCTGCCGTACACCGACGGAACCCTCCCTTGCGGACCCCGGTCCCGGGCCCATCTTCTCAACTGCACGCCAACGGCAATTCCTCCGGAGCGCTCGCCATGATCTCGTCTTTTCCCGACTGGTGGGAGCGCCTGGCGCTAGCGGTCGCCGCGGGAGCGGTGATCGGCTTGAATCGGGATCTCAAGAACAAACCGGCCGGCGTCCGGACCCACGCACTCGTGGCGATCGGTTCGGCGCTCCTCACGCTCACGGGGCTCGAAATGGCCGCGCGGGACGGAACCCCGCCCAGCGCCAGCGTCAGCCGGATCATCCAGGGGATCATCACCGGAATCGGCTTCCTCGGGGCAGGCGTGATCATCCGGGGTGCGCAGTCGCGAGTCCACGGGCTCACGACAGCCGCGTCGATCTGGATCGCAGCGGCTATGGGAATCGGCGCCGGCGCCGGGCTGGTGCCACTGGTCGGGGTTGCTCTCGCGCTCACGCTCGCGGTCTTGGTTCTTGGCGGCCCGTTCGAGCGCTTTGCGCACCGCTTCCTGGGAAGGTGGCGACCGGATTGGGTCGATCCATCCGAGGAGTGATGCGCTCGACTTACGGTAAGTGACTAGGAAGGGGGCGAGATCCCGGTAGGGACCCCGCGACAGCTTGCGACGCTGCTAGGCGATCATGTTGACGGTCGAGAACAGGCCGAGGACGGAGGCGACGCTCGAGCTCACATCGATTCCGGCGCTGGGCCGTTCCGTCGTTAGAAACTCACGGCTCGCGAGATCGGCGCTGTCGTTCGTGATCGGCGTACCGGCGTTGCGGACCGTGAGGGAGTAGACGTAGTCCTTGTTGTCGATCGCGGCTTTGTCGCGCGAGACCCGCATGACGTAGCTGCCCTTGCTGAG
>JBDTOH010000061.1:0-16556 GCA_039933355.1 Gemmatimonadota bacterium
ACGCCGTGGACCGTCGCGGTGGCGCCTTCGCGAATGCCGTTGAAATAGTGCCGCGCTCCCGCCGTCGTCGCGCTCACGTCGTACCTGATCCGAAAGCTCCGCTCGGCGGGACCTTGAATCTCGTACCGAGTGTACTCGTCGGTCTCGGTCTGCACGGACGCAACGGTTTGGGCTCGGGCCCGCCCGGCGGTCAGCATTCCAATGGCGAGGACAACCCGGTTCAGCCGCCTTGCCACAATCTGACCCGCCGCGACTGCCGATCGGTTCACCGAGCCGTTGAACGCCCGGATCTTCGGACCCTCATGGGTTGTGCGATGGCCCATCGTCGAGCTCCCAGGAGGAGGTGGAACGAAGGTCGCGGGCGAGCCGCTTTAGCGCGCTCGACCGGCTCTTCCAACGTCAGCGGAGGAACCGGATCAGCCGCGCGCGAAACTCGGCCGGCGCCTCGAGGTGAGGGTTGTGCCCGACACCGGGTATGAGCGCGAGCTCAGCGTTAGGTACCGCGGCCGCCACTCGCTGGGCCAGCTCGGGAAAGTTAGGCCCGTCGCGGTCGCCTCCGATCACCAGCGTCTTTGGCTTGAGGTGCGGCCACTCATACACCACCGGCTCCACGTAGATCATCTGCTGGAGCAGCGCTCGGACCATGGCCAAGCGGGGCCAGTCGCCGCTCTGGGTCCAGCCGTAGTGAATCCTGACGTACTTGTCGTACTCCGGCTTCCAGGTGACGAAGTACCGCTCCATGCCGCTCTTGATCTCTTCGTAGCTCCGCTTGAGACTGGCCTGGTACACCTCGGCAATATCCCGCCACGGCCGCGCCAGCCGGAAGTCCTCGAGCCCGATCATGTTCACCAGCGCGAGACGAGTGACGACGTCGGGATACGAGAAGGCAAAGCGGGTCGCCAGCATGCCGCCCATCGAATGGCCGACGACAGCAGCCTCTGCGATTCCGAGGGATTGGAGCAGCTTCCGGGTATTGGCCGCCATGTCGTGCAGCGTGTAAGGCATGATCGGCTTGGACGACCGTCCGAACCCGACCTGATCCGGCACGACCACACGATATCCCTCGTTACGGAGTGCGTCGATCGTCCCGGTCCAATACTCGCCGAAGAAGTTCAGGCCGTGGAGGAGCGCGACGGTCTTCCCGTTCGGCGCGCCGGCCGGCGCGACATCCATGTAGGCGAGACGCACGTCTTGCCCATACATGACGAGGGGTAAGTAGGAAACGGGGTACGGATAGGGAACGTCTTCGAGCGTGATGCTCATCGGCCGGTAGTCGGCCGGTCCTTGCGCCAACGCACCGGCCGGCACGGTGAGCGGCAGCAGCAGCACACGGAACCAGTTCCCGACAGCCACGTCTTGTCTCCGGGGTCGTAGGCGCTCGAAGTTCGCTAGGAAGTGGGGGATTGGGAATGGGTGTGGAGGGATGGGGGGACGGGGGACCGGGCACCGGGGGCCGGGGACGTACGGTTTGGCCTCCCTTTGGATCGCGGTCTCCGGTCGACGCCGATTGAAGATCTGCACCAGTCATTCCGGATTCGTTCATCGGCAACGTCTAGGCCGGCGGTTGACGTCAACTTCGTCTGTGCTAGGTGCGCCTATGGATCTTGGGATCATGCTTTTCGAATCGGTTCACCGCAGTGATTGGCTGGATCCGCCCAACCCGACTGATCCGTATCAACCGCCGGCCTAGATGGCCGCCCGATGAGAAACCTCGCCGACCTCCGCAATCAGTCCTTAAGCCTAGCCCCTAGTCTCCATTTCCTATTCCTGCCCCTCTCAATGCCCATGCATCCTCCGCATCGCGGCCATCAGGCTCCCACCGCCAAAGTAGAGCACCAGAACGAGCGCTACTACTGCGACGAGCGTCAGAGTCATCCGGGTACCCGCGGAACGTGTCGTCATGGTCGGCTCCTGAGAAGGCGTGAGATCGCTGAAGATGGTTAGGCGGCTACGAGGAGCGCCCGGGGCTCGAGCCGAGAGGCTCGCCAGGCAGGGAGGCCGCTCGCGAAGAGCGCCACCGTTGCGGCGACGGCGCCGAGGGCCGGAATGGCGCCTGCGCTGAGATACAAGTCGAGCGGCGTGCCGAGCATCATTCGGCCGAAGGCATTGTTCAGCAGATACGTTGCCGGGAGCGAAACCGCGATGCTTCCGAGCCAGCCCGCGAGCGCGACGCAGCCGCCCTCTGCGACGACGAGCAGGATCAGCTGCCAACGGGTGGCGCCGACCGCTCGCATCACCCCGATCTCCTGGGATCGCTCGAATACGCTGACGCTCAGCATCGTGGCGAGGCCGAGGCCGCCCACGAGGAGGCTGATCGCAGCGGCTGCGAGCAGGGAGCTGACGATCACGAGCACGTGATCGCTGCGATGCTGCTGCGTGTCTCTGAGCCCGCTCATCCCGGCGATCGCAATCCGGTCGTCCGCCAGGCGCCGATCGATGGCCGCGATCACGCGTTTCTCCGCGGCCGCGTTGTGGTCGGTGGTCACGATATGGACCTGGGTGGTCCGCTCCCGCCCGCGGGTCGCTCGCTCGAGGACTTCGTTGGGTGCGTACAGCCTCGCCGGGGTCATGACCTCGCGGACGATCCCGGCGAGCAGCCAACGCGACGAGACGGTGCCGATCAAGAGGTCGATCGAATCGCCGACGGCGTATCGGGGGTGCTCCCGGAGCCAGATGTGGTTGGCGACCACTACCCGGCCGTCGGCTGCCGCGAGCCAGCGTCCCTCGAGCCGGGTCAGGTTGGGCGGCAGGCTGGGCGCGGCGGCGCTCGAGATCACGAACGCGTTAGCCTCGTTGTCGGCGACGTTTGCGAGCGCGGCCCGGGCGCGCACGGCGGTCTCGACCCGGGATACGCCCGGAACGCTGAGCACCGCCGTCTCGATCGACCCCGGCGGAGTCTCCGCTGCGATATCGAGCGCGATATCGTACCCCAGCCGTGCCACGTTCACGGCGACCGTGCCCTGAAATGAGCGCCCCATGTTCACGGCCGCGAGGAACAGGGCGCCACCTAACGCTAGCGTGGCGACGACGAGCGCAAACCGTCCGCGAACCCGGACCGCGTTGCCGGCGCCGAGTAGTGTTAGGCGGCCGGCGCGGGTGTCGAGGAGACTGGAACGACGGCCGCGGGTGCGGACCAGCGCGTTGGGCATCGCCTCGCCGAGCGCTTCCCGCGTGGTCATCGCCGCGGCGCGGAAGATCGGGCGCATCGCTACCGCAACCGGCAGCAGGCCACCGAGGGCGATGAGCGAGACGACCAGGAGCGCGGGCACCGCATCGTTCACCACGTCAAAGTTCAGCATCTCGGCGATGAAGCGGGCGTAGGCGCGTCCCGCGATCACGCCGGCCGGCAAGGCGATGAGGGCGGCGCAGCCGGCGAGCACGTGCACCCACAGCAGATACATCTTGACCAGCGCGCCCCGGCTCGCCCCGACGGCTTTCATCGTTCCGATCTGCCGGCGATGCTGGACCAGCATCGCGGTTGTAAGGACGACGATGAGCGCCCCGCTCAGCAGCAGCGCAACCAGCCCGAACACCTGCTGGATGCCGAGAAGCGCGTTCATCTGGCTTTGATGGGGATGCTCTCCGGGCGGCGGGATCTGAACGTCGCGGACCCTGACGCCGCTTCGTTCGATCGCCACCGCCACCCGCTGGGCGACCTCCCTGATGTAAGGAACGTCCGTTCGGCGCTCCGCGACGATGATCCGAACGCTCGTGAGCCCGTTGTCGCCGGCGAGCCGTGCCATCGTTTCGCGCGCGACGTAGCCGTAGATGACACCCTCCTGCCACGCCGGCGCGAGACTGAAATCGTGCACGGTGCCGACGACCGCGAGGGACGTAGCCGGGCCGCTGCCGGTCGCCATGGAGAGCGGCGCGCCGGTTTGGAGACCGGCGACGCGGACCGCGGCACGCTCGAGGAGGACGGTGCCGCGAGGCGGGGGCCACGCACCGGCGGCCGGCCGAAGCACGTTCACAGTCATCCGCCCATAGTCGGCGACCGTGAACAGGACGACCGGCTTCCGCTCCTCGCCGATCTCGGCCCGCCCGGCCAGCACCCGGCCGCCGTCCACGGCACCCACCCCTGGAATGGTCGCGACCCGCGCGAGGATCGAGTCTGGCAATGGCTCCGTGCGGATGACGGCCGACGCCGGCGCGATGGCGTCGAAGCTATGCGGGAGCTCGCGAGTGAGGACGGCATTGGTGACCGCGATGCTCGTCACGCCGAAGAGGCCGGTCGCCATCGCCACGACGACGAGCCCAGCACGTCCGCCGGCATTCCAGAGATCCGCCCCGACCTTCCGGACGACGCGCTTCGGAATCGACATCAGCGGGCCGCTCGCGCGATATCGCTCACGATGGCGCCGTCGGCGAGAGTCACCACCCGCGAGAGCTGGGCGGATATAGCGACGTCGTGGGTGACGACGATCAGCGTTCGGCCGCCGGCGACCATCTCCAGCAGGAGGTCCACGATGATCTCGCCCGTCTTGGAATCGAGGTTCCCGGTGGGCTCGTCCGCGACGAGGATCGGCGGGTCGTTCGCGAGCGCTCGCGCCACGGCCGCCCGCTGCAGCTCGCCACCCGAAAGCCCGCTTGGCAGCTTGGTCGCGTGTTGCTCGAGACCGACCCGCTCCAGCAAGTGCATCGCCCGCTCCGAGCGCTGCTTGACAGGCACGACGCCGACAAAGTCCATCGCCAGGAGAACATTGTCGAGCACAGAGAGCGTGGGCAGGAGCTGAAAGAACTGGAAGACGATGCCGACCGACCGGCCGCGCCAGGCGGTCAGCGCGTTCTCGGACAGCTCGTGCAGGGCCGTGTCCCCGACGTGAATCATGCCGCGCGTCGGCCGATCGATTCCCGTGATCAGGTTGAGGAGCGTCGACTTGCCGCTGCCGGACCGACCGACGATAGCGACCGACTCGCCCGCGTCGATCGAGATGCTGAGGTCTGAGAGCGCGGCGAACTGTCGCTCGCCGAGCGGAAAGAGGCGTGACAGCCCGGACGCGCGGATGAGCGACGTGGCGGGGGACGCACTCGCCGGCGGCCGATCGATGTGGGACAGTGCGGTCATCGGTTTGCCCTTGGACCCGGGTTAGAGCACCTTGACGATGGGCGTCACGTCGAGCGCGAGCCGCCGTCCGGAGCGGGTTAGCTCGAACCGGATCGGATCTCCCCGCTGGACCAGCGCGGTGAGCTCGCTCGGAGCAAGAAAGTCCCGCGCGGGCCGTCCCCCGATCTCGACGACGACGTCTCCGGCTTGGACGCCTGCAGCCTCAGCCGCGCCGCTTGGCGTAACGGTCACGATGAAGACTCCGTTGTCGGGCGCGCTACCTAGTCCCAGCCCGATCATGCGGATCGACGGTGCGAGCGGGATCGTGCGCTCGGTAGATTGGAGCCGGACTCGGCGGTTCTTCTGGTCGAGCGTCACGCTGAAGTGGCGGAGGAGGCCGATGCCCAGAACGACCTGATCGGTCTCGCCGGGCATGGTGGGGATCACGTTCACGATCGGCCTCGAGATCGTGAAGCCGCCGATCCGGACGTCGCCGTCGAGGCGCGCCGCGGTCAGAGGAGTGGGCGGGTGGTCGCCGACCTTGGCTTGCCCAACGATGACCGGCGTGGAAGCAAATCGCAGGCTGCTCGCGAGTGCGGGCGGTACGGTCAGGTCGGTGCCACCCTGGGTATCGATCACGGCGGGGACGTGTTGTCCATCGATCTCGATGGTGATCCCAATATGCGCGTCCATCGTGAGCGCCTCGAATACCTCCCTCCCGTCCGGCTCCGGGAGAGCGCTTCGCTCGAACACGACTCGGCGGCCGGGATAGTCGACCGTCATCAGCACGCCCGCGTACGCCGGAAGCCCGAGCAGGCCATCCACCCCCGGAAGGAAGTCCGGTCCGGTGACAACGGGCTGACCCAGCCAGACGGCGTCGCCGATGCGCAGCGAGTCCACTGTGAATCCGTGCGGAGTGGTACCGCCCGGCCACGGATGGTGCGACTGGAGCCCCGGCTTCGTGAGGTGGGCCGCCCCCGCGGTCCGTTCGGTGACGACCACGAACGGCGACCCAGTCTCGATGGCGAACAGAAACGGCCCGTATCCGTTCACCATGGCTCGGACCGCCGCGCGCCCGCCTAACACCAGCTCCAACGGCACCACGACGCGAGGCATTGCCATGTCGATGGCCTGCGGCCCTAAGGACAACCCGGCCATCGCGGCAGCGGAATGCTGAGCGAGCAGCCCGACCGCTCCGCCCGTCTCCACCATGGTCGCGGCCAGGACGGCCGCGAGCGCTCGGCCGATGCTCGACGAGCTTCGCTTCATTTGATCTCTCCTCGATGTCGGAACAGACGCGCGCCTGAATGGAGTCTAGGCCCCGAGGAGAGGTGAAATGTCAGAATGTGATAAGAATGACGCAGGGTGGGTGCGCTAACTGTTCCGAGCTACCTCCCCGAGCCGGTAGCCGGCGCCGCGGACCGTGACGATATAGCGGGACGATTGGGAATCGTCGCCGAGGCGCAGCCGGAGCGCCGCGAGATGGGTCTCGACCGTCCTGCTCTGGGTCCCGGCAGCATAGCCCCACACTTCGCGAAGCAGCTCCGCCCGCGAGACGACCCGCCCGCGGTGACGGACCAGGGCCGCCAAGAGATCGAACTCCTTGGGCCGCAGCGTTAGGGTCGTCGGCCCCCGGCGCACCACGCGGGCCGAGAAATCAATCGTCAGGTCGCCGACTTGCGCCTCCGATCTCGGCTCGCCGGTGCCCGGGATCGCCCGCCTGAGCAAGGCCCGGACGCGCGCCAGGATCTCCCGCAGGCCGCAGGGCTTCACGATGTAGTCGTCGGCGCCGAGGCCGAACCCGCGAAGCTTGTCTTCCTCGGTGCCGAGCGCGGTCATGATGAGCACGGGCGTGTGGTGCCCTTCGTCCCTGAGCCGTTGCAACACGGTGTAGCCGTTCATCGCCGGCAGCATCAGGTCGAGAATGATCAGGTCCGGCTTGCCGGCCTTCGCGCCGGCCAAGCCCTCTGTGCCGGTCCCCGCGACCGAGACCTCGTAGCCCTCGAGCTCGAGGTTGGCGCGAAGCGTCGCGGCGTACGCGCGATTGTCCTCGATCAGGAGAATGCTGCTCACGTTGGCTCCGGCCGCGGTTGCGATGAGGGCAGCTCGATCACCACACGACTCCCGCCGGCCGGAGCGTCCTCGATCCAGACCCGCCCGTTACAGGCCAACACGATCTGACGAACCACGGCGAGGCCAAGACCGGTGCCGGTTCGCTCCGAGTCTTGATCGCGCGACAGCCTTTCGTAGGGCTCGAAGACCCGTTCCCGCTCCGCCGGTGGAACGCCGGGCCCCTCGTCCTCCACGAAGAGATGGACCAAGGCGGCCGAATGTTGCTCGGCGCCGAGGCGAATCCGCTGACCTGGTGACCCATACTTGAGCGCGTTGTCGACCAGATTGACAAGGGCCTGCCTGAGCAAGTGGCGATCGCCCAGCACGGTGAGCGACGACTCGGCCGGCACCTCAATCGATTGACTCGCGTCCTCCACCGCGAGGCGGACAGCTTCAACCACGTCGCCCTGCAGCTGGGCGACCGGCACCGGGCGAAGCGACGGCCGCATCCCGACCACACCGCCGCGCGAAAAGAGCAGCACATTCTCGACCAGAGTGATGAGCCGCCGGGTCTCGCGGACGATCGAGCTCACCAGGCCGAGCCGCTCGCTTTCGTCTCGGTCGCGCCGCAGCGTTAGGGTCTCGCCGGCCAGGAGGATCTGGGCGAGCGGCATCCGGAGGTCGTGCTGCACGCCGGCGATAAAGTCCGAGCGGGCCCGGGCGAGGACGACCTCGCGACGTGACGACGCCGCGGTAACCCCGAGGACCAGCACCGTGGCAGCGAGCAAGAGACCGAGATGCCAGAGCTGGCGGGACGAGGTGTGGGCGAGCACAGCCGACGGGACCTGGCCGGGGCTCAGCGCGACCGTGATCGCCAGGCCGTCCAACGGCCCGGGAGGGCGCGCCGTACCGCGGAACCGACGGTCGGGGTCGAGCGCTCCAAACACCGGAATCGAATCAGCCGTTCTGACCTCGATCGACAGCGTGTCGAGCCGCACCAGCACCGCGTTCGAGTCGACCGCAGACCAGTGCGCGGGCTCGTGCACAAAAAGCGTTCTCAGCGTTTCACGAGCCCCGGCCACGAGCCCGTATACGGCCACCACGGCCCCGCTGTCATCGTGCTGGACGAACGTGACGACCGCGTTGCCACCTAACGTTGGTCCCGCGATCAGATGGATCAGCGACCCGGGCTTGGCACGGGCACGGTCCAGCTCGCGGCGCGCGAGATCAGCGAGGGCCGAGGCCGGAGCCAGGGTCGGCTTGACGTCCCCCGTCACAGAGATCCGGTCGAGAGCGTCCGAGGTGTTGTCGCTGCTGAAGAACTCAGTGACGGGCAGCAGGCCGCGGCACCGGCACTGCGCGGCCGCTCGTTGTGCTCGCGCCAGCGCGTCGAGAGCGGTACGCCCCGTCAGCGAGCGCGCCGACGCTCCGGGGACGACGGGTGCGAACGTCTCCAGCCCGAGCACTTCGAGACGTCCGGTGATGTGAGTCGCAATTTGCTGGGCGGCCGAGTGGGCGACCATGCGGAGGGCGATCCGCCGCTGGGATGTGTCGTGGATGATGGACGCGGCGGTGAGGACCGTGATGGCGCCAACCCCCGCGGATAGGATCCACAGGAGACCGTTCCTCAGCCGCCACCGCTCTCGGCTCGGGACATTGTTTGGCGGGGGCATCTACGGCGAGAGCATCCTCCAGGAGCTCGTCAGCTCTTGGCTCGGCTTCTGGCCCGCTTGGTCGTTCCGCGGGCGGCCGGGTCCAGCCAGAGTCTGAATCCGCCGAGAAACGCGTTCCCGTTGTCGCCGAGCCTAGAATGGGGCGGAAACGAGCTCAGCTTCTTGGCATTGCCGCCGCCGAGCACCACGTAGTCGCAGACGAGCGCGTCGCGAAGCTGCTGAGAGATCTTGTGGACCTGCCGCTCCCACCGCTTGCGGCCGAGGCGCTCGAGACCGCGGAGGCCGAGGTAGTCTTCGTACGTACGCCCCTTCTTGTAGGGCAGGTGCGCGATCTCCAGCGGCTCCAGGTGTCCCTCGTCGATCGCCGCGGCACCGAGCCCGGTGCCCAGTCCGAGGAAGAGCATCCGACCGCCGGCGTAGCTGCCGAGGGCCTGCATCGCGGCGTCGTTGATCACCCGGACCGGCTTCGCGAACGCGCGCTCAAAATCGAACCGCACCCATCCGCCGCCGAGATTGTGAGGCTCGTGGAGCGGGCGGCCGTGAATCACCGGTCCGGGGAATCCCACCGAGACGACGTCGTAGGTCCAGCCCTGAGTCGCACGGATCACCGCTCTCGCCATCGCGCCGGCGGTAAGCGTCGGCCCGGAGACGAGCTTGAGCGGCTCGCGCTGCCCGGTCGCCAACAGCTTCACGTGCGTTCCGCCGACGTCGACGACCAGGATCTTCTGGTCGGGCTGTTCGGGTTCTGACGGCGCACGCCGATCGGATCGGCGTCGGCGGGGTGTGGGCGTGCGCTTGCTCGGAGGTGGGTCGCTTGCGTTGAGTGCGTTTGCTGAGGTTCCAAGATCTTTTGGCATCGGCATATTTGGGGAACATGCTGCTTCGCGGCCGTTCGCGCTACTTCGGCTCGCAGCAACCGTGGTGATTCCGCATCGAACCTCCTTGGACAATATGTCATCGCCGCAGGAATCTCCAACCTGTCGTTAGGGCCTCGTGGGCCGGACCATGCAGCCATCCTGTGCAGGTTGACGACTTATCGGGCCGGCGATACTGTCCCGACACTCGCGCTCGCTGTGGGCCAAACTCATCCTCCGCCGGGGCTTCTTCTCATGCGATCAATCCAATTCACCGCATCCGCGGCGAGATTCGGCGCGCTTGTCGCGGCCCTGTCGTCGCGCAGCTTGGCGGCGCAGCCGGCTCAGACGCCGGGCTGCGGGATCGCGATCGTGGGCGCCACGCTGATCGACGGGAACGGCGGGTCTCCTCTCCCAGACGCTACCGTCCTGGTGCGCGACCGCAGAATTGCGGCCGTGGGGCCTCGCTCGGCGGTTCAAGTGCCGAAATGCGCCCGGACGATCGACGCGGCCGGGAAATACGTCACGCCCGGCTTCATCGATACGAACGTGCACATCTCCCTGGGCGGCAACATGGAGTCGAACATCCGCTATCGCGATCAGCGGTTCGACATAACGCTCGAGGGAGCGCAACTGCATCTCAAGCGCGGCGTCACGACCATCCGCGACAGCTACGGCATTCTCAAGCCCCTGATCGCCGTTAGGGACGCGATCAACAAGGGCGCGGTGATCGGTCCCCGGCTGTTCGTCGCCGGGAACATCGTGGGCTGGGGCGGGTTCTTCGCGGCGACGTTCGGGCCTCCGCCTCCGGCCAATCTCTTTCAGGAGCAGCTCAACGACGAGATCACGGAGGGGAGCGGCGAGGACTTGATCCTGATGGGGCCCGATTCGCTCCGGGCCGCCATGGACCGCTATCTCGACAAGGGCGTTGACTTCGTCAAGTACGGCGGGACGGTCCACCTCTCGAATCCGACCACGCTGGTGTTCTCGCCGCGCCAGGTGCGGGTGATCGTCGAGGAGACGCACAAGCGGGGGAAGCCGGCTGAGACGCACGCGACCTCGCCGGAAGGGCTGCTGATCGCGCTCGAAGCGGGAGTCGATCTGGTCCAGCATCCGGAGTTCACCGACGTGCCCCTGACGGATGAGCTGATCAAGCTGTTCGTGGACCGCAAAGTGATCTGCTCCATGAACATCAACGGCAACACGGGCAAGACCTGGCGCGACTACCTGGCCAAACAGGCCAAGGCCGAAGCCGACGCGCGGCTCGCCGCACAGGATACGGCGCGAGGCACCCGAACCTGGCCGGCGCGCCCGAAGACGCAGTACGAGATCTATCAGGCCACCATCAAGCCCAAGCTTCCGTCCATGTATCGAGCCAATGCGGAGCGGCTCGTCAAGGAGGGGTGCATCGTCTCGGTGGCCACGGACAACGATTTGGGGACGGCGCCCGAGTTTGACAAAGATCCAACCGCGTGGCGGGAGCGCGAGCCCGGCGTGGGCACGCTGCTGTCGATCGAAGGGCTGGTCGAGCTCGGGATGACGCCGATGCAGGCGCTGGTGGCGGCCACCAAGCACGGCGCGATGGCGGCGCGGGGGCTCGATCAGTTCGGCACGATCGAAGCGGGCAAGCTGGCGGATCTGCTCCTTCTCAACGCCAACCCGCTCGACGACATCCGGAACATCAGGAAGCTCGGCCTCGTGATGAAGGAGGGCGCCGTGATCGACATCGAGCGCCTGCCGACCAAGCCGATCTACTCGAGGTCGGCGCCGTAGCGAGCGGTTCGGGACGAGGCTTCTTAGCCGTCCACCCCGTGCTCGACCTGGCGCTGATACTCGGCGGAGTCAAACTGGCCCTTGGACTCCGCGACGAGCCCATCCCCGTCGAGCCGCCACACCTCGAAGCCGCTGATCCTAACGCGCTTTCCCGTTCCGCCGGGTCCGGTGTTAGTGCCGATCAAGGTCCAGTGGAACGTTGTGCCTCGGGGATCCAGCACGAGGTCGTCGAACGTCACCACGATATCCGGGAAGTCCGTCATGAATCCCCGGGCTGTCTCGGCGATCGCCGCCCGGCCCACGGACGGCTCACCGCCGTTGACGCTGAGCGAGCCCTGTGGGGAAAAGAACGCCGCGACGTTCTCGGGCTTCCCGCTGCACCACGCGTCGGCGTACCGCTGGGCAAAGCGATTCAATTCAGTCGGATCCAGCTGAGCCTCCTGGGTCAAGTCGTGGTCGGCAGGCGTGCTCCGGCTCGGCGCACGGGAAAGACGTTGAGGATAGGCGGCTGATCAGCTTTTGCTTCGCCGGGCCAGCGCGAGCATTGCGACGCCGAAGACGATCATCGGCACCCCGACCCAGATGTTCACCGCAACCGACATCAGTTGGTCGCTTGGTGTCGCGCCGATCAGCCACGCGACGATCAGCACCAGCCCGTTCAGGAGGAAATAGCCGCCGACCGGAATCCGGAGATCGAGCATCTTACCAGAACCACACGTTGAGGGTGATCAAGACGGCGATCGCGATCGTCCCGAGGACCTTTGGCCGCGCGTACCAGGGCTGGCTCCCCGCGGGGATGCGGTCGGTGAGGCTGTAGACCAACCCCCGAAGCTCTTCCTCGGGTCGCGCCTTGGTGAGCACGCTCACCGTGATCGTCGTCACGAAGCAGACGCTCCAGGCCGCGATCGCGATCCAGAAGTTCTGCGCCATCGTCGAGGGAAACTGATGGAGGGCTGCCATCCAGGCTCCCTTGCCCTCGGCCGTCGTTAGGCCGTGGGTGACCGCCGCGGCCGTGGTGCCCGCAAGCAATCCAAAGAACGCCCCATGCCCGGTCGTCCGTTTCCAGAACATGCCGAGCAGGAAGGTGGCGAAGAGCGGCGCGTTGACAAAGCCGAACACCAGTTGGAGCAGGTCCATGATGTTGTTGTAGCGCTGCGCCAGATAGGCCGCGGCGACCGAAAGCCCGATCCCCAGAACGGTCGCGGCCCGTCCCACCATGAGATAGTGGTGGTCGGGCGCGTCGCGCCGGATATGGGCCTGATAGATGTCGTACGTGAAGACCGTGTTGAACGCGGTCACGTTGCCGGCCATGCCCGACATGAATGAAGCCATGAGCCCCGCCAGGCCGACGCCGAGCATGCCCGACGGATAGAACTGGCCCATCAGCGTCATCAACACCTGGTCGTAGTCGTATCCGCCGCCGGCCTTGAGCGGCAGCGAGTAGCCCACGCCCTTGCTGGCCAGCACCACAGCGGCGATCCCCGGCACGATCACGATGAAGGGAAACAACATCTTGGGGAAGGTGGCGAGCACGGGAGCGCGGCGGGCGGCATCCATCGAATTCGCGGCCATCGCGCGCTGAATCACGAGGTAGTCGGTGCACCAATAGCCGAACGACAGCACGAAGCCGAGACCGGCCACAAGACCGAACACCTCGACACCCATCGGGTTATGGATGGCGGCGTCGGCGGGCTTCCAGAGATGCGTCATCGCCTCGGGGAGCCGCGTCGCCAGGGTCTGCCAGCCTCCGGCTGCCTTGACCGCGAGAATGGCGAGCGGGGCGAAGCCGAAGAGGATGAGGAGGAATTGGAGCACCTCGTTGTAGATCGCGCTGGTCAGCCCGCCGAGCAGCGTATACGCGAGCACGATCAAAGCGGCGACGACGACGGATGCGGTGAAGCTCCAGCCCAGGACCGCCTTGAGCAAGAGACCGAGCGCGTACATCGAGATACCCGAGGAGAAAACCGTCATCACCGCGAACGTCATCGCGTTGAAAGCGCGGGTCTTCTCGTCGAATCGGAGGCGCAGGTATTCGGGGACGGACCGGGCTCGGCTGCCGTAATAGAACGGCATCATGAATACGCCGACGAACAACATCGCCGGGATGGCGCCGATCCAGTAGAAGTGGGCCGTCATGATGCCGTACTTGGCACCCGAGGCCGCCATGCCCACCAGCTCTTGCGCCCCGAGGTTCGCCGCGAGGAACGCAATGCTGGCGATCCACACCGGGACCGAGCGGCCGGACGTTAGGAACTCGTTGGCGGTGCGAACCTTTCGGCGGAGCTGCCATCCGATCGCGAGGACGAAGCCGAAATAGAGGACGAGGACGGCATAGTCCACGGCCTGGAGCTTCACGAGAGCCTCGACGTAGGTAGGGGGTTGACCGACGCCCGACGATACCGTGCAAACGACGGCAAGGCAAGGCCGTTGAGACGAACGAATCGACGTCCGTCGCATATTCCGGGATTTCACCTCCGGGTTTTTCCCGCTTGTGACCCGGCGCTCGATGTCACACGTTACGCTATGCCTCTTGGCTATACCATCAACCGCAACAACGGATATGTGCTGGTCGTATATCGGGGAAACCCGACCATCGCGCAGTGGACCGCGGTGATGCGCCGGGCATTGAGCGACCCCGCCTACCAGACGGGATTTGGATTCTTGCTCGATCGGCGGCTCGCGAAGGGCCCGCCCACCACGCCATTCGTCCGCGCGACGCTGGCTTTCTCGGAGGCCAACCGGGCCCGGCTCGGCGCGAGTCGGTGGGCCGTGGTGGTAACCGACGCCGCGTCGTTCGGAATGGCTCGGATGGGACAGATCCTCGCCGAGCACCAGCAGATTGGAGCGTTTACCGACATGGCGTCGGCAGAGGCTTGGCTCCGCGGAGGCCGGCCGCGGGATATCGAGAGCCCTCTCGGGGAGTAGCCGCGCGGGGCCGGGTCACCCGATTATGCTTCTGCCGATCCCGATGCTCACCCCCTAGGCCTTGCCAGGCGGCCGGTGGGATACTGGTCCAAGAGCTCGACCCGAACTGCATGAGACCGCTCCGATGAATCGCATCACATTCGCCTCCGCCGCCCTGGTGGCCGCTCTTGTCAGCGGCTGCTCGAAGTCGTCGACCGGCCCCTCCACGACCCCCACCGCGACGACCGTCCAAGTGATTTCGGGAAGTGGCCAGACCGGCCTCATCGGCACGGAGCTCCCCGCGCCGCTCGTCGTCAAAGTCCTCGATCAGTTCGACGCGCCGATGGCGGGGATCGGAACTTTCTTCAACGGAAACATCGGTGGGACGGCGAGCACGCCGCTGCCTACGGACGCGAACGGGGTCACCCAGGTCACGTTCACGCTCGGGACCAAGGCCGGCCTCGACACGATTACCGTAACGGCAGGTGGGGTGACCAACACCGGGAAAATTGCGGCGACCGTGCTCCCCGGTCCCGCGGCCACGATCAAGAAGCTCGCCGGCGACGGCCAGCTCGCGCCGCCCGGGACGGTGCTGTCCTTTCCGTTCGTGATCTCGGTCAAGGATTCCTACGGCAACAACATTCAGGGGGTCGTGGTGACGTGGACGAGCGATGCCTCCGGCGTGCTCAATCCCACCAGCACTCCCACTGATACGACCGGCCAGGCCCAGACCACGTACACGCTTAGTAGCAGTGCGGGCGTTCAGACCGTCACGGCCCATATCGGCGGCGTGGTCGTCGACGTCCGATTTCTGGCGACCGCGCGCTAGCTGTCCCGGTCGCTCGGGCTCACGGCCGCAAACGACGAAGGGTCTGATTCGGTTGAATCAGACCCTCGGGTCTGTCCGATTTGGGGTTGGTCAGAATGCTCCCCACTCTCGCTCGAGCCATTCCGTTTCCAGATATGCCTTCATCCGGGTCAGCAGGGTGATCGCCTCATCTCGCAGGTGATTCGCCTCGGCGATTTGCCCTTGCCGCTTCGACGCGATGGCCATGATCGCGGTACACTCTCCAATCGGAACGTCTGCCGGTACCGCTTCGGCGAGCTTCCGGGCCATGGCGGCGAACTCGTAGGCCTTGGCGTTGTCCTTCCGACGGAGAGCCAGCACCGCTCGGACCCTTCCGATCCCCGCTTCCCGCAGCCGATCGCCTGCTCGGAGCGCCGCGGCTTGTCCGCGATCAAGGAGCAGATCCTGATGCTCGCCGAGGTCGAGCCAAGCGCCGGTCTCGGCGAGGCCGCCTAACGCGAGGGCGACCATCGACCAGTCTTCGAGCCCCTCGGCCAGCGTGACGGCCTCCTGGGCGGCCTTGGACCCGGCTTCGAACTGACCCAAGCTCCGGTACGTGATGTTCAGGTTGTGGAACGTCTCGGCTTGCGCCCGCAGGTCGGCCAGATCCTTGGCCAGGTTGAGCGCGCTTTGGAGCAGCGCCTCGGCGGCATCGAAGTCACCGCGCTGAAGCGCCAGACAGGCCAAGTTGTTCGTCACCTTCGATTGAACCTGGCGATCGTCGAGCGCGGTGGCCAGCACCCTGACGACGCCGTAGTGATGCTCCGCGGCGTGCGGATATCCCTGCTCGAACGCGATCCCACCCATCACCAAGTTCGCCCGCATCTGTCCTCGTACATCTCGCTTCACTCGGAAACCCCACAGGGCCGTTGTTGCTCGGGCGGTTGCGCGCTCGAGGTGGCCGGTTCTTGCTAGGGCCCGAGCCGATTCCAACTCAATCTCCGGCGACTCCTTCAATCCGGGGTCGAGACCCTCGGAGCGCCGGAGCGCATCGTCGGCTCGGCCGCTGTCGATCAAGTGTCGCAGCTCTGTAGCCAGCGACGCGATCGACGCTTCGGCCGACATGGTTTCGGTCGCGGTCATCGACCGACCTAGTAGGCGATGGCGTAGAGAGAGAAATGGTCCAGCGACGCGACGATTCGGTTGAGCGACGCCGAATCCTCAGAAGCCGTCCATTCGAGCACGGTGCCGTCTGCATCGACGTACGCCACGCGGTGGGTCGAGGCCGCGTCACAATGGGAGTAGCCCAACGTCAACTTGACCGGGGTGGCGAACTGGATGCCGTGGGGCAGCAGCACGACTTCCGTCTTGAGCGACGATGTGACCATCATGCCGAGCTCGACCTGCTCCGAGACGGCGCCGGCAGGAACGCTCAAGTGGTGCGGGCCGAAGTCGAACTCGCCGCCGGC
>JBDTOH010000062.1:0-16491 GCA_039933355.1 Gemmatimonadota bacterium
AGCATCGAGGGCTTCTGTGCGCGACTCGTTTCACTTCCTGATTCTTGCCAGTCTGTTCACGCCGCTCGTGTCCGACTCCGCCCGAGCACAGGTCCGATCCGAAACCGGCGTGATGATCCCGCTGCGAGACGGGGTGAAGCTCGCAACCGACATCACGTGGCCCGAGGCGCCCGGCCGCTACCCTGTCCTGCTGGCCCGGACGCCCTATAGCAAGGCCGGTCTACAATTGCCCGACTGGGCTAAGTATTTCGCGAGCCGGGGCTACGTGTTCGCCGTGCAGGACACCCGGGGGAAATTTGCTTCCGAGGGCAAGTTCGAGTTTTTCACGCCGGATGGAAAAGACGGCTTCGACACGATCGAGTGGCTGGCGAAGCAGCCGTGGTCGAACGGGAAGGTGGGCACACTCAGCCTCTCGTACCTGGGCACGGTCCAGTGGCTCGCGGCGCGCGAGCATCCCCCTCACCTGGTTTGCATGGCGCCGACCGCTCCCGCCGGCCGGTGGCTCGACGAGCTGCCGTACGCGGGCGGCGCATTCAACCAGCAGTTTGCGCTTCACTGGCTGAGCGAGAACGCGGGCCGACCCTCGGAGCTGCCCAATACGAAGGGCATCGATTGGGCCAAGGTCCTCGCCCATCGCCCGCTGCTGACCGCGGATTCGGTGCTCGGCAAGAAGATGCCGGTCTATCGCGACTGGCTGGAGCACCCGCTCGACGGTCCTTTCTGGTCGAGGATTCGGTTTTCGGCGAAGGACTTTGCGGCGATCACGATTCCTACCCTAACGACGACCGGCTGGTACGACGGTGATCAGCCGGGAGCGCTCAACTACTGGCGCGGCCTGATGGCCAACGCGCCCGACCGGAGCCGGCACTTTCTCATGATCGGCCCCTGGCTGCACATCCAGACCTTCGCAGGCGGAGCGGCCAAGGTCGGCGACACCGATCTATCCCCCGCATCCATCGTGGACAACAAAGCGATCCACCTCGCCTTCTTCGACTGGTGTCTCAAGGGCACGACGCCCAAGTTCGACGCGCCGAGGGCACAGGTTTATATCACGGGCGCCAACACGTGGCGAACGTTTGATACGTACCCGCCGTCGGTCGCGGCCCCGAAGAAGCTCTACCTGGCAAGCGGCGGCCGTGCGAATACCCTGACCGGCGACGGCCGGTTGACCTGGACCGCGCCGGCCGATTCCCCGCCCGATCACCTGACATTCGATCCCAAGAACCCGGTACCGGGCGACTACGAAGAACAAGGGCTCGATCGGACTAAACTCCAGCAACGCCCCGACGTGCTGGTGTATACGAGCGAGGCTATGAAGGAACCGCTCGAGATCATCGGGAACGTTCAGGTGAGCCTCGAAGTCGCGAGCGACGCCCTCGACACCGACTTCACCGCGATCCTCTCGGATGTCAGGCCGGACGGGAAAGCCGTCAAGCTCGGCCCGGCGATCGGAATCCGCCGAGCGCGGTATCGAAACGGATACACGAAGGAGGAGCTATTGACTCCAGGCAAAGCCGCGACGGTTCCGATCGAGCTCTTCGATATCGGACACAGCTTCCAGCCCGGACATCGGATCCGCCTCGAAATCTCGAGCAGTGCCACTCCGGCGTTCAATCCGAATCAGAACACCGGCAACCCGGTCGCGACCGACACGGTCTGGAAGGTGGCGCACCAGACCATCTATCACGACAGAAGTCGGCTTTCATCGATGACGCTGCCGGTGGTTTCGGCGTCCGCGGTACCCTGAGCTTCGAGGAGAACGACGATGACTTGGATTCGAACCGTTCCGCTTGGCGAGGCCAACGAAGCGCTCCGGAAGGCAATCGAGCACCAGCAGGGGATGTATCCGGTCGAGTACGCCAAGCCCGTGCATCCGACCGACGAGGGCACTGCAGGGATTGTTGCGTCGCACAGCCTCATTCCGGAGGCGCTCCATCATGCGTTCGCGACCTTCGGCGCGCTGATGTCGCCGGCGCTCCCGCTCGTGCGGCGGCAGCACGAGATGATCACGACGGTGGTGTCGGTCACGAACCGGTGCCGCTATTGAATTGACTCGCACGCAGAGTTTCTGCGTCGAGTGACCCTGGACCCGGCGCTGGTCGAGGCGCTGTGCGAAGATTACCGGTCGGCTCCGATCAGCGAGCAGGACCGGGTCATGCTCGATTACGTCGTGGAGGTTACCAAAGATGCGACTCGGGTGTCACCCGAGCACCACGCCCAGCTCCGAGCCGTGGGGTTCGACGACACCGGGATTCTCCAGATCACGCTGATTGCTTCCTGGTTCAACTACATCAACCGTGTGGCGGACGCGTTAGGTGTCGGGCGAGAGCCCGCCGGCCCGCTCGACTCCGACGGCCGCCCACTGAACGTTTAACGTGCCGCTTCCCCGCCGCGGAGAATGCCGGCAGGACATTCCCGGGGTGCCGCCCCACGTACCGCAGCCCGAGCTCACGAACACCATTCCGTCCGTCGGTCACCGGCAATCGACTCTTGTCCGGTTGATTTTCGCGCGGTCACAGTGGGACACTTGCAGCGGATCGTCCGCTCGCGCGCCTAGTCCGATCCAAATCCCTGCGCTACATTCTCAACCTGTCGTTTTTCCCAACCCCGGGAGGTTCGTCATGGGCATCTGCAAGGATCCGAGACTCACCTATTTGAACGAACAGGGCTATAACGTGATCCGCCTTCCCCGGAAAGGCATCACGCCCCTCGGCGTGCTCGGCAGAGACCATAGGGCAAAGAACTGGCTGGGCACGCTGGACCAGATCTGGCAGTCCGACATCGCCCCTCCGAAGCCGGGCGATCCTCAGCCGGTGTCAACCTTGAAGGGCACCAAGACCTCCGAGCTCAAGCTCTCAGTCGGCCTCGACATCCTTGCCAACGCACTGAGTGGTATGCTGGGTGGCAGCGCACCGAGCCTGGACGCCGCCTATCAGGGCGCGAAGTCCGTTCAGTTCTCGTTTCAAGACGTTCGTTCCGTTGGAATCGACCCCTTCGTGGTCGGGAATTTCCTCGCAAAGGGCGATCTCGCCGACAGGAACCCGCTGATCAAGCGCTACTTCAGCAATGTGAAGGACGTGGACGCGCTGGTGATCACCGAGGTGCTGGAAGCGAAATCCGTGGGTGTCATCGCCAAGAAGGATGCGACGAAGGCGCTCGCGGTGGATGTTCCCAATATCAAGGCTGTACTGGGGGCCAAAGTCGAGGTCAGCGCCACCGACTCATCGAACGTCGAAGTGAAGTACGAAGGACCGGACTACCTGGTGTTCGGCTTCAAGGCGTTCGGCATCGGAATGTTGAACGGCGAGTGGCAGATTTACGGGGTAGCGCCGAGTGAAGAGGGGTCGTTCGCGGTCGGAGCCGATATTGGGAAGCCGTTTGTCGAGACGGCGCAGCTCGTCGACATCGACATTGAGCCGCGTCCCCTCGGAATGATGTAGGGAGCGGGCGCTTCAGGGCTGGTTCATCCGAACAGGAGACCGACACCGGTCTCCGGGAAGCTGGTATGAGCGTCGAAGAGATCCCAGGAACAGACCGGAAGTATGGACTCATCGCCTTCGACGCCGACGGCCAGGAGCGACCCACACCTTCGGGGCTGATGAGTCAGACTCTGATCGACAAGGCTGCGAGCGAACCGATCACGAACGTCTTCTTCTTCTGCCACGGCTGGAAGGGAGATCTGCCCGCGGCGAAGGATCAGTACGGCCGCTGGATGAAGGCGCTGGTGACCTCATCGGACATGGACCGCGCCGCCCAAGTCTTCCCGGGCTTCAACCCCTTGTTCATTGGCTTGCACTGGCCCAGCCTGCCTTGGGGTGATGAGGAGCTGAGAGGTGGCGGCGCATTCGCCGCCGGCGGCGGCATTGGACCGGAGGCGTTGCTGGGCGCGTACCTCGAGCGGCTCGGTGACCGCCCCGCGATCCGCGCTCCGCTCGAGATCATCCTCAACGAGGCCCGCAGAAACGCTGCCCCCGATACCCTGCCCCCGCATGTTCGGCAGGCGTACCTCGATCTCAACAGCGCGCTCGGCCTCGGAAGCGAGGGAGTGGCCGCCGCGCCGGACGCGGACCGCGAGGGATTCGACCCGGACGATTCGTACGACGCCGGGAACGAGGAAGAGACCGACTTTGGCGGCGGCTTGGATTTGGGCGGAATCCTGGGCCCCCTCCGCCAGCTCTCGTACTGGACCATGAAGAAGCGCGCTCGCACGGTCGGCGAGGGTGGGATGCACACGTTTCTCAAGTCGCTGCAGCAGGCCACGGCGTCCAAGGGAACGCGGATCCACCTGATGGGGCACAGCTTCGGGACGATCGTGATCTCGGGAATGCTGGGAGGGCCTAACGCTACCGGTACGCTGCCCCGGCCGGTCGACTCCACGGTCCTCGTGCAGGGCGCCGTCTCGCTCTGGTCCTACGCCGACGCGATCCCGTTCGGAAGCGCGGGCCGGGGCTATTTCAACCGGCTCCTGGGGGACGGCAAAGTCGCGGGGCCGCTCGTGATCACGCAGTCGCGCTGGGACAGCGCGGTCGGCGTCCTCTATCCGCTGGCGTCGCGGATCAAGGGCTCCGCCGACTTTGGCGCGGGACTCCCCGAATACGGCGCGATCGGGGCGTACGGGATTCAAGGCCTGTCCGGCGGGGTCGCCACCGACTCGAAGATGTTGCCCGCCTCCGGCGTGTACAACTTCCAGAAGCGGAAGGTCTACAACCTGGATGGCTCGCAATTCATCGCGAAGAAGGAAGGCGCGTCCGGCGCTCACAGCGACATCGCCGGCCCCGAGGTCGCCCACGTGATCTGGGAAGCCGCGTTCGCATCCGCCTAACCGAGGACCAAGTGGCCACGAATCCCGAGACCGAAACGCTGGCTCCCTTCGGCGTAGCCGCGAGCACCGGGCGGCCGCTCGAAGACCTGTCCGATGCCGCCGTCAAGGCGATGATCGGTGGGGCGCTCGAGTCCGGGCCCAACATGCTGGCGCTCACCGAACGGGCCGACACGTCCAACGCCGCGTTCGCCGTCATCGGTGAGGTAGACTCGAGCGATCTCAGCCAGTCGGGCTGGGGGGTGATCTTCGCCCCGGGCATCGATCCCGAGATTCGAAAGGCGCTCGATCCGCTGCTCGAGCACCGCCGCGCTCAATCGGCCCCGTTCGTCATTTACGAAGGACCGGACGGCTATCGCGCGGGCGAGAAGGCAACCGACTGGTTAGGCCGGCAAGGCGTCCGCATGGATGTCGTCGATCCCGCGAAGGGTGTGCCGTACTACCTGCTGATCGTCGCACCGCCCGAGGTCATCTCGTTCGAGTTCCAGTACTCGATCGATATCTACTGGGCCGTCGGCCGGCTCTGGTTCGATACGGCCGTGGAATTCCGCCAGTACGCCGAGAGTGTGATCAAGTACGAGACCATGTCGGCGGTACCGACGACGCGAAGCGTCGCGTTGTTCGCGACCGAGCATGACTTCGACAACGCCACGCAGCTGTTCACCAAGCACGTCGTGCGCCCGCTCGTGGACGGCGAGGGCACGGCGCCGATGCCGATCGGGAAACGGCAAAAGTTCGCGCTCAAGACCTGTCTCGGCGCCGGAGCGACGAAGGCGGCGCTCGCCGATCTCTTGCGCGGCGCGAATGGGGCCGCTCCGTCGCTCCTGTTCAGCGGGAGTCATGGCATGCAGTTCGAGCCCGGGGATCCGCGTCAGGGCGGCGCGCAGGGCGCCATCGTCTGTCAGGACTGGGAAGGCTTCGGTGCCATCGCGGAGGAGCACTGGTTCGCGGGGTCCGACCTGCCCGCCGATGCGAAAATCCACGGGCTCATTCACGTTCTTTTTGCCTGTCACGGCGGCGGCTGCACCGAGCTCGACAACTTCGACCAGCTCGCGGCCCAGCCACGCCGGATCGCGAACAAGCCGTTCTTCTCGAAGCTGCCGCAGAAGATGTTGTCGCATCCGGCGGGCGGAGCGCTTGCCGTGCTCGCGCATATCGAGCGCGCGTGGACCTACTCGTTCAAGAACGACAAAGGCGGCTCGCAGACCCAGGGATTCCGAGACGTGATCGGTCGGCTGCTTCGGGGCGAGCGAATCGGGCAGGCGACCGATGTATTCAACACCCGGTGGGCCGCGCTCTCCACCGAGCTGGCCGATCGGCATCTCGATCTCCAGCATGGAGCCGACGTTTCGCTGAAAGCCCTCGGCAAGCTTTGGGTTGCCCGCGACGATGCCCGCAACTTCCTGATTCTCGGCGATCCTGCCGTACGGCTCAGGGTTGAGGACCTTCCGACGCCGGCTTGACCTCGGAGACGGTCCGAAGAAAGTCGCGCAGCTCGCTTCCGGCCTTGCGGTCCTTCGCCTCCTGGGGCCGCAGATCATTCTCGAGATCCGTTTTCTCGCCGACCACCGCGCCCCGGCTCCGAAACTGATTCGCGCCCTTCTGCACGATCTGCTTCGTCAACGCGGCGTACGCCTCCGGCGACTCGCCTCCTTCGGGGTTCGCATGGAGCCACTGCGCCGCCGCGAACAGGAGGCGAGGATCGTCGTAGCCGGTCAGCGATTGCTTGAGAGCCGCAGTCTCGGCGATCGTCTTGATAGTGACGTCCTGATCGACGGGGAAGCTGATGATCGTCGTCAGGGCGACCCCCTGCTCGAGGAGGCGGGTCTCCGAGCCGGTCGCGACCCTTCCTGAGTACGGACCGGCCAGAAGTGCCTTGACCACCCGCTCGACGTCGCTCTGGAATTCGAGCATGGTCTGCATCGCACCGTAGATCGATTCCCAATCGGAGCGGACCCGTTTGCTCCCCTCCCCGTGACCGGTCAGCTCGAGCGTCTTCACCATGAGCTCCACCCGGAGCGCGCGAGTTGGATAGGCGCCGAACCGCCGCTCCTCTTTTTGAACGACCTCCTGCGCAGTGGTCAGGAGATCGCTCATCGTCCCGGCGAATGCGGGACCCATGGCGAGACACCCGTAGATGTCGGCGAACACTTCCGACGCCCACTCCTTCCAGACGTCCGGATGGTCGAGCCCGGCGGCCTCGAGCGCCTCGGTGATATCGGCCGTGAGCCGGAAGTCGAACTCCACGACGTGGCCGGTTTCGTGCGCGATGATGAGCGCGCTCGGAAGCTGAACCGCCTGATACCAGGGCACGCCGACCAGCGGCACCGGCAACCGGCCTAACACTTCCTGGAACGGCTGCTCAGCGAGCGCGCCGGCGGGACCTCGTCGGACCCGAATCTCGTTCTGAAAGTTCGAGTCGCGGGCGAGCGCGAAGGGGCTCCACGTCGCGGTGAGAAACACCAGCGGCGGGCCTTTTCGCTCCGGGTCGAACCGCTTGAGCGCCGGCGCGTAACACTCCCAGGCGAGGTCGTCGCAGGCCGCCAGGGCGGTGCGGAAGAGGTCGTCCTCACGGAGCACGAGCTTCGAACGGAAGACCTCCCAGATCGAGTGGGCCGCGAGGATCTCGTTCTCCCATGACTCGCCATCCTTCAGGACGGTCGGGGAGTCCTTGGGAAGGCCCGCGAGCGTCTTCCGCAAATCGTCGAGGAGGCCGTCGATCGTCGCGGTGAGCCGGCGGACCTGCGAGTGGTGCCGCCGGAGTCCCCGGTCCGGCTGTTCGGTGACCGCCTTCCAATGCTCGAACTCGCGGTCCAGGCTCGCGAGCTTGGTATCGATCTCCGAGCGCCGACGGGTGACCAGCGTCCGGGTCACGCCGTCTCCGCGGCGGCTCGGATGAAGAGACGATCGTCGGGATTGTTGGTCCAGAGCGCGGCTCCGTAGCGCGGCAGCAGCGAGTCGAGCGGCTGTCCCTGGTAGTGATCCAGAGGGACAGAGCGGCGCGGCCGCATGAATGCGTCGCCGATACTGTCGGTGAGAAGCGTCTCGACGAATGCCTCTGAGACGACCAGGCGTTCATCCGGGATCGCGAGCCCGCAACCGAGAATCCCGCGCACGTGACCGAGCTGGAACAGTTGGGACGCGAACAGGTTCCGGAGCAGAAGCATCCGGATCGCTTCCGCCTGGTTGTAGGGGTGCGCGATGTCCAGGACCAGGAACGGCGCCGACGAGAGACCGGCGAGGATTCGGTCCACGCGGGACACGCCGAGCGTTAGGTCGGCCACTCTGCGGTCCGACGTCTGCGCGCGCTGTACCGCCCACGTTTGGGCCCGGCTCGAAGAGCTCTCGAAATCCAGATAGATGCCGCCGGCCGTCTCCCGGAGCGCGGCGTTGATATGGATGAGCACCGGAGGCGGCCCCCCGGCGAGATCGCGGGCGAGGCGCTCGGGGTCGGGGTTGAACGACACGTCCGGATCGACGCCGTGGCGGACATACACTTCCTCGAGCGACCCGCCACTGCTCGACTCGAAGTTCAGCTCCCGTTCGACCGCCTCCGGCCGTACGATCCGCACGGCTCCCGGCCGGGACACCGCGACCGGCTCACAATCGTTCGTCCCCGCGGGGTCGGTCACCCGCGAGAGCATTTCGCAGCTCAGCAAATTCGGGGCGAGCTCGAATGGAGAAGCGGCGGCGAGGCCGGGAAGCACCAGCCTGACACGGGTGGGAATCGCGGTCTCCAGATGCAGGAGATTCGTCAATCGCTCCGACGCGAACGTGAACCAGTCGGAAATCATCAGATCGACCGTAACCGCAAGCAGCTGTTCTTGCGATGCCGAGAGGTCCGGGCCGATTTCGGCCCTCAGCGTGACGTCGTCGATCGCATGGACCTCTCCCGTCGCTCGATCGCCCATGCCGGGCGAATGCTTGTGCCCTTCGAGCGCCACTGCCTCACGCTCGTGGCCGAGGGAGCGATACAACGCCGCGGCGGCGGTGCGGAGTTTGTCGCGTTCGGCGGGCTCGCCAATCGCAGCCATCGTTGCCAGCCGTTGGGCCTGATAGGCGCTCGGAATGTCGCGGCTGAGCGGGCTCGGATCCGATTGGAGCAGCGCCCGCGCCCGATCGGGCAGCCGCGATTTCACCGCCTCGTCGGCGGCGAGGATCGATGCGGCGTCATGAAGCCCTGATCCGGCGAGCGCCGAGCGTTCCAGGTTCCCGTGGAGTGCGAAGAAGTCGGTCGGATGTCCGAGCCGCTTCTTCGCAAGGTTGAGGCGCCAACTGATCAGCAGGCCAACCTCGGGCACGGTCACGGATTGCAGCGCCTGGTCGGCATGCGCGATTTGCTCGGCCGCGGCGTCGACCCGGCCGAACACGCGATACAGCTCGGCGCGCCGGAGATAGCGGAGGGCGCTCGAGGCCAAGTCCTGTCCCACGTCCGCCTGCGATCGGCCGAGCAGGCTCATGAACGCATGGATGAACGCGTCGGGGACCTCGATCCGCTCCCGGCTCCAAGCAACCACCTCGAGCGGCACTTTTCGGAGCGTCGCCGGCTGAATGTCCGAAAAGGTTTCGATCAGCTCGTCGAGATTGGCGGGGCTCGCCTCCAGCAGCCCGAACGCGACACCGAACAGGAGAACGTTCGCCCGGAGCAGCGGGGGCCATTCTGGCGTGCGGGGCTCGGACAGCGTCCTAACGGTCGCGCCGGCTTCGCGGTCCTCCATCCGGTAGGCGACCAATGCGCGGAGCAGCTCCAGCTCCGAGTAGATCTGCGCGTCGCGAGCACCGGGCAGCGACGCGGCCGAGACGATCATGGATTCGGCTTCTTTGAGCCGGCCCATCACGGTCGCCTTCATCCGAATACCCAGGACGGCACACCGCGCGGACCCGGCGGTGATCCTGGCGAGGTCGTAGCTCGCCGAAGCGGAGTCCCAGGCATCGAGCGCCGAGCGGAAGTGATACAGCATGGCTTCCGCTTCACCTTTCTGATCGAACGCTCGGGCTCGGTCGTGGTCGAGCTCCGATACACTCAGACCTCGCTCCGCGGCCGTGCCCGCCCCGAGCGGATCGGAGCCCTCGAGCGCGATCCGCGCTTCCAGCACCGCGGTGGCGGCCGGCGAAGGCCGGGACTCGGCGGGGATGGCGCCCAGATCGGAAAGCCGTTGCTGGGCCGTAGCGAGGTCGCCCACAGCCAACGCGTAGAGAGCCTCCCGCTCCACGACCTTCGCCAACATGGGCGGATCGCCGACCGCCGCGGCCCGAGCCAGTCTGCATGCCTCGATAACCGCGGGATGCGCGCCCTGGAACTCGTAGAAATCGGCGAGCTCAAGGTAGATCTCCGCGGCGCGAATCCCGGTTCGGTCCGCGAGTGGCAGCAGCGTCAGAGCCTCCCGATAGTGCGCCGGTGCTTCAGACGACCGGAGCGTGGCCGCGAGACATCCGGCGTTGAGCTCGAGGAAGAAGCGATCCCGCGGGGCGGTGACCTTCGTGAGCTTGTTCTGAAGCCGGTCCAATGCGCTCGTCGTGAACCGGTCGCGGCCGACCTTGTAGAGGGCCACCAGCATGTCCGGCACGAGCCCGATCAGTTTGGTGTCGTTCCCGGCGATCTTTACGGCGAGCTCGACGTGACGCCTGAAGTCGACCAGGTTCTCGGGCCGGAGGAATTTGATGCCCTCGCGTTGCAGGATCAGGTCGGCTGCCACCGAGTGCGCGACGATCAGATTCTCCAGCGAAGAGACGTCCAAATCGGGAGTCGCTTCGGCCTCCGCATACTCCTTCCCGGTGATCTCGATCGCGACCATGAGCGCGGCGGCCGGGCCGAATCGCTCCGCGTCGCGGACCCGATCACGCCAGTACGCGAGAGCCGCCGGACCTTCCATGTGGGAGCGATGGAATACGGCCTCGCACACGTCACCGATGGACTCGACCGTATTCCGCGAAGCCACCCTCCCCTCGAAGTACCCCAGGGCCTGCTCCTGCAGCTCGGTATGAATCCGCTGCTTTCGGAGCAGGTCGCGGAGCGGATCGATGACCTCCGGGTGGAAGCGAAGCTCGGCTTGGTCGCCGCGCGCGGCGGAGGAGAGCCACCCGCGATCGCGGGCGTATGAGGCCAGCTCCTTCCAGAGGTCGGCGGCGGTGATCTTGGCCGCGAGCTGCGGGTCCGGCGTCCAGTAGTCCTGGTCGAGGTCCTTGTTAGGCAGGTCGGTATCGGTTCCCGCGAGCGCCGCTCGGAGCGGCGGCATCAGGACGTTGTCCAGGAACTCGAAGGTGAGGTGCCGCGCGATGGCGCCGTAGCGAACCATCCAGCGGACCGGCTGCGAAGGAATCCGTTTAATGACCCGCTCGAGCAGGTAGCCGATGTCCACGCTGGGGAGCTCTCTGATCTCCTTCGCGGTCCAATTGCTTCGGTTGAGCACCAGCTCGGCGAACATGGCGAGCTTGAATGGGTTCCGGCCGGTCGTCTTGGCGGGCGTGGCCGAGGCGTCTTCGGCCTCGCTGGCGTCCGACCGCTCGACAATCGCGTCACGCACTTCACCCGGGGACACGCCTCGAGTCTGGAGATAGTCGTGCGCCTCGACATCGTTGAACCGGGGGAGCTCGTACGAGACGAACTCGCCTTCTTCGAACGCTTCGCTTCGCTTGGCGATGTCGTACCGGCCGGACAGCACGAGCTTGAGCTGAGGCACCTCGGCGTGGATCTCGCGCAGCCGGCGGATACAGTCCTCGAGCCAATCGGTGGCCGAGAGGGTCACCTCCTCGAGCGTGTCCAGGATGACCACCAGGGGCGTCTGAAGCCTCGCGCCGCGCAATTGCCGCTTCACCTCGTCCACGACGCTCGCGTTCCAGCCCGGCGTGCGCTCTTCTCGATTGAGTTTCTCCAGCAGCGGGACGAGCGACTTCACCTGCCGCGACCAGGGTTCCACCATGCGGACGAACAGGCGAGTCGGCTGGTCGCGCACCTCCACCAACTGGAAATCGTCGAAGTCCACCCGCGCGCAGGGGATCCGTCGAGGCACCAGATCCTGAGTGATCACCGACCGGAGAAACATCGTCTTGCCGGTACCTCCGGTAGCGTGGATATGAAAAATCCAGGGACCGTTGTCCGCCGGATGGTCGGGCCGGAGCACGCCGAACAGCTGCTGCAGGGCCGTATCGCGATGAAAGTAGGAACCGGTCTTGTAGTAGTCCTCCGTGAACATGAGACGGGCTTCGTAGAACTGGCGATGGTCGAGCAGAAGCTGGGCCAGCTCGGAGCCGCTATACTGTTTCTGCACCTCCAACATTTGGAGCAGCGCGTTGCACTGCGCCATGTCGAAACGCTTGTCGGCCTCTGCGTACCATTTCGTGAACAGCGGCACCAACTGTTTGGGGTCCGGCGAAGCGGCAAGATGGTAGACCGCCTCGAGCTGCGTGCCCGCGCCGGTCCGAGCGAGGAAATAATCGCCGAGCTTTTGGTTCCATTCTCTCCAGGCGCGAACCGTGATCACCTTCTGCATGTTCGCAGCGCGGACCGACGCGGAGCCGAACACCGCATCCCCGGCACGGGGCTGGGCTCCGGCAGCCGTCCACTCCGCGAGCAGGCGGGCCCGATCGGCTTCGCCCAGCTCCCACCGGCCGGACGTCAGCCGTTCGACTCCCCCGCTCGCAATGAAGGTGGCGAACGAGGGCTTATCGGGGAGCCCTTCGCAGAGAAAATCGAACAACGGCTCGTCAAACCAGCGGACCAGCGCGCACCGGCGTTGCGCCTCGGCGATGGAGCTGGGCGTCTTGAGCCCGACGGCCGCGAGCGCCTCCTGCAAGGTGGTGCCCTGAGGCAGCGACTTCAGTGTGGAAAGGACGGTATCGAGACTCGTCGGTGTCGTCATCGCATTCTCTCGACTCCGGCAAGCAATGGGCTCTTGAATCCCTCCAGCGCCTTGAGCACCGGGGTGAGCCGAGCGAGGCCGAACAGCGGTCGGTTCCCCTGCGGGAATTTGAGCAGAACGGCGGCGAGCTCACGGGGGAGCGGATCGTCCGTCCACAGCATGTCGCCCGCGAGCTGTTCGAGGTCGGCATCGGAATACTGGACCGGCAGGTCGTACGACCGGGTGAACTCGCCCTTGAGCGGACCGAGATTGTAGTCGGTGCTCTCCGCCTGGTTCATGCAGAAGACCAGCTTGATGGACGAGTCCGCATCCGCGGCGATCGGCTGGAACAGATGGGCGACCAGCTGATCGAAGTCCTCCTTCGGAAGCAGGCGCTCACCGTTAGGCCCGGTAAAGCGGTCGAACACGAGAATCACCTGCTGCTTCTTCGCCACCTCCTGGAGCGCGGCGTGGAACGAGGCGCACACCGGTTCTTCGAGGCGCTGCTCGCCGCTCGCCTTGGGAGGGGCTTCCTTGTCCGGAATGACCGCCGGATGGTCCTCGGGTTTCCATTCGCCGGGCTGACCGGTGTCGATCCGGTTGTTGAGCTCCCAGTTGAAACGCCGGAAGAGCTCGGGCGGCAGCCCTTCGTGAAGGTATTTGGTGGGATCGGTCCCGTCCGACTCGCCATCGCGAATCTGCCGCAGGATGTCGAGGAAGTTCTTCCCCGACCCTCCGTAGATCTCGAGATATCGGACTCGCGCTCCGGCCACGGCCCACGATTCCATCGACCACTTGAGGAGATGCGACTTCCCGCTCGTCGGCGGACCGGTCAGCACCAGCACGTTTTGGACGGCGGTCGGTGGGACCCGAGGGTGCTGCCAATCCATGAAAAGCCGCCTGCCCTCGCGGCCGTCCGCGAAGATCCGCGCATCCTCGAACTCCTTACAGGTCGTAAACGCGACGTCGTTAGGGTATTCGCGCGGACGGAACAGCTTGAGATCAGGCTCGGTCGAAACCAGCGCGGGCAGCGCCCAATCGATGTAGTTCCAGCCGCCGGCCGGTCCGCGCACTTTGAGCCGGCCCTCGCTGACTGCGGCCTGTACGCTGCTTCCCAGGGCGCACTGCCGGTACACCTCAGCGGCAAACAGTCCGGCGAGATCACCCCGAATGTCCGCCTGCATCCCGAGCACGGCCCGCGCGCCCGAGCTGAGAAAGCCGCGCTGAATGCTCGATGCCGCCGCTCGGTCGACTCCGCTGCGGCAGGCGTTTAGAAACACGAACGTGGGCTTCCATTTCCACAGCGCGGCGTCGGTCGGGATGTCGTCGGATTTCCAGAGCCACGTGCCGGCGGCCGCCTCGATCAGCAGGCCGAACTCGTCCTTGCCCGGAACCTTGGCCCCATGTCCGGCGAAATGGAGCACCTCCGGATGGTAGGCCTTCACCCAATCGGACAGATTCTCGAAGGTGGGTCGGCGAAGGCTGTGGACATCGACGGACCGGCCCAGACGCCGAAACTCCGTCTCAATCCGGCGCACCTCCCGGTCGATGGCGAGGTCCTTCTCTTCAGTCGCCGAACAACCCACCACGATCAAGATTCGGAAGGGAAAGGAGGGCTCTCCTGCGGGGCCGGGCGGCCGGGGACTCACTCGATGCAGCTGATTCGTCGCGGCCAGACGCAACGGCTTCGGGCTTCGGGCCAGCTCCCACGGCAGCCGCGCGAGCTCTTCGTCCTGGGCGTCGAGACATATGGTGGTGTCTTCGGGCAGCTCCGTCCATCGATCGCGGATCTCGCCGAGCGGGAACAGCCACTCGTAGAGCGTCTCGCCGATCGTGGCGAAGTCCGCGTGATCTCGCTGCACCTGCCCCACGCCGATGAGCCGCTGCACGATGTCGGTCGGCGGGGGTGCCTGTCCCGCCGCGGTGAGCGCGGTCCAAGCGCCCCCGGTCAGACTCGCCCGCACGAGCAGCCCCGACTTGGCCGGCTGGTTCTCCTCGATCAGCGAGACCTCGAAGTCGAGACCCTTGGGGCTGATGCGAATCGTTATGGAACCCATACGCAGCACCGCGGTGGGGTGGACGTTCTCGAGAATAGACCCTCACGCTGCGGATGATGGAGCAGCGCGATCCGGTCCGCGTGATGGTCCTGGCCGATGCCGATCAGCTGAGCGGCGCCGGAACGATACGAAGATTCCGCGCCCATAACGTTCTCGCAACGAACCATGGTGCGGAACCCGACGACAAGCCAATACTAGCGTCAAACAGTCGGGGTTGCCAATGAGTCTTGTTAGGCAGGCGGCGAGGCGACCGGCGCGGTTTCGGACTGCCCGGCCGCCGGCATACCGGCCGCCGGTGTCTGGGTCACGGGCAGCCGCACCGCCGGATCGCCGAGCAGGACGTAGTTGCGGGCGTCGCTGTTGGCGGTCCAGTACCTGGCAAGCAATCCCTCGTCCGGAGTCTTGTCGTTCTTGATGTCCTCGAGCTCGGCCGACAGGATCGTCGCCATCTCAGCGTAGCGGCGGTTGAAATCGTCGAGCGCCTCGCCGATCCGCATCCCGCTCAGGAGCCCGCCGAACGCTCGCCGGAACACGGTCCGCTGCGGTCCCGCCTCGCCCCAGTTGAACGAATAACCCCACGCGCGGTCGATGTGCCCCACGACCGCGAGTGCAGCGCCGCCCGGGTTGGATAGGAGCGTCTGCGGCAGCCGCGCGATGAAGGGATACGGTGCGATGGGCACTCGGCCGGCCCCGGCGGAGAAGTCGTCCAGCTGCGGCGTGCCCGCGCCAAAGCAGGCAAAGTGGAACGCGATGACCCCGCGCAGGCGCGCTTTGGAGTCGACGTCCGCGGCCGAGAAGATGTCGGCGTCGGTCACCTTTGTACCGGGGCCTGCCCAGTCGCCGCATACCAGCGCGCCCTGTCGCGCAAGCTGCTGCGGATCGTCCGGCTTGATCCCGAGCCCGTGGCTCGCGGTGAACAGAAACGCCGGCTGGTCGTCGCCACCCGCGAGGAGCGCACCGAGGTTCGACTTCATCGCACCATCCTCGACTGCGGCGGACACCTTCCAGTCGGGAGCATCCGCCTGGAGCTCGCTCGCGAGCGGCACCACGAGATCGCTGCTGCTGAGGGCCGTGTTCTTGTCGCCGTCGTTATGCACCCCGAAGAGCGCCGCCTGCTTGTTGCAGGCGAGCTTGCCGGCTTCGGCCAGCTCCTCAACCTCGACCACGCTGTTCGCATAGCGAGCGAACATCCGCAGCGCTGTGGCGTCGTCGTCCGCGTCGAAATGCAGGCGGCCCACGGCGAACTGGACGTCGAGCTGGTACTGGAAGCGGAACGGAATCTTCCGCGGGTCCGCAACGATGAGCAGATAGTAGGGCAGTTTCTCGGGGTCCACCGGGCCGGGCCCGAGCTTGAAGCGCTTGAGAAAGGCGTCCTTGCTTTCGCCCTTCCGATAGGCCTTCTCCTTCTCGAGCTCGTAGTAGCGGGCGCCTGCCTGCGCCTTCCGCCGCGCGAGCAGCGGGGCAAGCGCGTCTTTGAGCGCGGCCACACGATCCTGATCTTCCGCCGAGAACAGAATGCCCCACCCGGACGCGGCGAGGTTGCTCCAATCCGCTGTTGCGCCGAAGGTTGGCGCGCTCTTGCTCTCGAAGGCATGCTGCAAGGTCTTCAGCATTGCCGGGTCGAGAGGCTCTCCCTGGGCCAGCATGGCAAGCAGGTGTGCCGAAACGGGCGGCACGAGATAAGCGCCCTCGGGGCTCACGCCGTTCGCGTACAGCTCATCGGCCGGATCGGGCAGCGTTTCCGTCACCACCGGTTCGTCGGGCATCTCACGCCTAG